>JAESTG010000034.1 GCA_016763715.1 Flavobacteriaceae bacterium | reverse complement strand
CCCAGCCATTAGATCAAATAAGCAAGCTCAAAGGGTAGCAAGCAATCAGTTAGCCAATACCGAAATGGCTAACGGTGATACTCTCGGTGATATGGTTGCCTCTAATGATGTGCAGTATATGACAGTCAGCGAGCGTCGCCAGCAATTGCTAAAGCTTACGCAAAAGATGGAGTTGCGGTCAGTGGGCTATTGAGTTTTGCTCGGTGGGAGTGGGTATATGACCGTTAATAACTATGACGATGTGGCGCCAGCGATGGCTTGCAATCCAAAAGAATCACCAAGTAGTGGAATTTGGCGTTGCTGTACGTTTTTAGGGCCGCTACTGCTGCTACTGGTATACCTCTATTCTTCCCAAAGCTATGATAAAAAAAATGGGCCGGAGAGTGCCACGCTTACCGCGCAGAAGATCTCTATATCTGGTTTGGCGATGAGCTCAGTCAATCTTCCTCCACCGCCTGCAATAGTGATGAGTAGTCATACAGATAATGATATGAGTGATGTAGGGTATTCTGATACTGCTAGGCCTTCGTTGCGGTCACTGGCCGAAACCGCTACAGGCCAGGGGAAGGAGCAGGCGCCAGAACAACTAAAACAGTCAGAAAATGGAAAACTGGAGCGTTCACACAGTAGTAGAAGTACTGCTGCTACAAAACGATTGGCTGAGAAGCAAAAACCAAATAGCACAATCGTATGCAAAAGCTATAAAAGCAGCCCAAAAAGAGATTATTATAGCCAACAGCTATTTTTTACCAGGGGGTTATTTTAGGCGATTACTAAAAGATGCCTCGCAACGGGGTGTGAAAGTAAAAATATTCCTCCCCAGTATATCTGATGTACCTATGGCAAAAAATGCAATAAGCTACCTGTACCGTTACCTATTACGAAACAATATTGAAATATATGAGTGGATGCCAAGTGTGCTACACGCAAAAATAGCTTGTATTGATGGTAGGTGGAGTACCATAGGCTCATATAATCTTAACTATTTAAGTGCCTATGCCAGTATAGAGTTTAATATTAGTGTTTTGGATAAAGATTTTTCAACCCTGTTTCAGCAGCACTTGCACACGCTTTTAAACTCTAATAGTGTACCGATACAGAAAGAAAAATTTATACAAAAACTAACCCCTTTAAGGCTGTTTGTTTACTGGTTTTCGTTTAAAATAATGAAGCTATCAGAGGTATTGCTCATCAGTTTCCCAGGGCAGCACTTTTTAAAACGAAATAAGTACGCATAGCTTTCTTGTAAAACTTGTAAAAGTATAAAAAAAGCCTCCCGACTACTCGGGAGGCTTTCTATATATTTTTGAAGTATTTATTATCTAAATAAATTTACAAACTCAGGTTTGTCTTTAATATTACGGAACTCCATATCTGATTTAGCACGGTTTTTTAAATTAGCATCTTCTTTAAATGCTCTCGCTAAGTTATTAGCTACACCATCTAATGAGTTTTTACGTGCTGATACAACAGCCAGTATATAATAGGTTGCTCCATCTTTCTTATCAGCAGGGATACAGTCTAATGTTTTTTGAGCATCATCAAGTTGCCCTTTAAGCAAGTATGCTAAACCTACATTATAACTACACTGTGTATTACCAAAACTCTCTAAAGCATTATCATATTTACCCATGCGAGTATATAGAACACCTAAGTTATAGTCAGCATTTACATTACTGTTATGTTTTGATTTTGCAGAACGGTATTTCTCTTCAGCATCTAAAAACTGGTTGTTCATTTTATAAGCAACTCCCATATTGTTTAGTACAAATGCGTTATTAGCATCTAAACCATCGGCGGTGCTTAAATTTTTAGTAGCATCTTCTGTTTCGCCAAGTTGTAGGTTGGCTACTGCAAGGTTGTTAAAACCTTTCCAGTCGCTACTATACTTACCTACATAATAGCTGTATATGCGTTTACGGTCTTTAGGCTCACTCGAAATTTTACCTAATTGTAATAATTCGGCTTGACTTAATTCTCCTAATGATGAAGATGCAGCAACAAGCTCATCATTGGTTTTTAACCCTCCTTTAGCTGTAAATTGTATTGTTGACCTTCTTAATTTAGGCAACATATACGTTTTCATTTTCTCGTAAGAGGCAGCGTGCTGTGCTTTTATACGGATTTCTTTTTCATCATCGCTAATATTGCTATTATTCATAATAGCAACTATACCGTCTTTGTCTTCTAAATCAGAGGCTTGAACTGATGCTTTCCAGCCTTTCCAATCTTCTTTGTAGTTATTGGCAGCTTTAAAGTTGCTATCAAACATTTCGTAGCGACCAAA
Organism: Flavobacteriaceae bacterium; assembly: GCA_016763715.1. The sequence continues at coordinate 978 of JAESTG010000034.1, read as the reverse complement.
TTTTTTCAAGTATTGTTTAAACCACTTAATAGTTGATGCCGAACGATCTTTTGATAACGCTTCGTTTCTTTCTATCTCACCATCAGGTGAAGCATAAGAACTAAAGTTTAAACCCTTTATTTCAAAGTTAGGATCTCTAAGTAGTTCTGTTAAAGACTCAATTTGTTTCTTATTATTAATTGCTGCGTTATTATCTTTAAAGTTTGCGTTGAACCTGTCACTATTAATTAAGTAATATACCTCAATAGGTTGAGTTTTATCTACTGGAACGTACTCATCAACAGAAAGCAAAACATCTTCGTTTGACTTTAACATACGAGAGGTAGTGATAATACCGTCAGCAATTTTGGTTTCGGGTAAATTGATACACTGGTTCAACTCTCTTTCTTCTCCTTTAATAATAAAGGTATTTTTAGCCACCAATGTAGCGTTTTTCATACTCTCATCGTAAGCAAACTTATCAGTAAATACTCTTGTACCACCTTCGCTATATTTAATAGCTTTTTTTGATTTGGTTGTTTTTTCTCCTTTAAGAGTGAAAGGGGGGCGAGAATTTGCCTCATCACCATACTTAAGAACAGGCTCTACTTTAATTTGAGCTTTTTTGTGAAGTTTTTTTGCTGGTATAGTAACAGTTACTTCATACTCAACAGAATCACCATGTAGTTCTAATACTTTAGGAGAAGAGCTGTATTCAACACTCTCCTCGTAGTTCTTTGCTGCCTTCTTAATGTTTTGGCACGCTGAGATTGACAATACCGAAAAGGCTATTGCCAAAACACCAGTTGACTTAATGCTAATTAATTTCATAATTTCGTAACTATATTTACGCTTTAGTAAATTTCTAATCTTTGCAAATGTATGTATTTTATAGTTAATCAATGAATGTTTTTGAGATTTATTAGTGTAGGTTTTGAATGATTATAGAAGAAAAGAAACAGAGTAGAGGTATTTATCCTAATTTTGAGTTATTTTTTT
>JAESTG010000041.1 GCA_016763715.1 Flavobacteriaceae bacterium | reverse complement strand
TCCTGTAAAGCGTAGTTTACTTTTTTCTGATTCCCCAGAGTATCGGTTGTTTCCTTACTCATCATTTTACCACAAGCAGAACCTGCTCCATGATTTGGGTATACAATTAAATGATCATCTAATGGCAATATTTTGTTGCGAAGCGAGTCGTACAAATATCCTGCTAATTTTTCTTCAGTTAAATCGGCAACAATATGTTGAGCTAAATCTGGACGACCTACATCACCAATTAGTAATGTGTCACCAGTAATAATGCCATGTTCTTTTCCATTTTCGTCAATTAAAAGGTAGGTTGTGCTTTCCATTGTATGACCTGGTGTATGGATTACTTTTACCTTATAATCTCCAACTTCAAAAACCTGACCATCTTCTGCTGTGGTAGCTTCATATGATGGTTTAGCTCCTGGGCCAAATACAATTTCTGATCCAGCTTTTTTTCTTAAATCAAGATGACCACTAACGAAATCGGCATGAAAATGTGTTTCAAAAACATACTTAATTTCGGCGTTATCAATTTGAGCACGGTCAATATAGGGTTGTACTTCTCTTAATGGGTCAAAAACTGCTGCTACTCCATTGCTTTCAATGTAATATGCCGCATGTGCGATGCATCCTGTATAAATTTGTTCTATTTTCATATCACTACTATTTTTTTTATGATATAAAACTAGAAATCTAAATCCTTAGATATTGTTACTTATGTTACACAAAAAGGAATAGTTAAAAAAAATGACTTTTATCATAAAAGGCATTTTTTTTAAGTGAGACAGAATTATTTTACAAAGAACTCCATATAAAATATAAAGATGGCCATGATAAAGATAAAGTAGCCAAACCCTTTTTTTCATTTTTTACCGTCTACAAAATTCCCTAAATAGCTTCCAACAAAGATGCCTACTAATGAGAGTGATGTAAATACCCCTAAAAACCTCCAATCAATTTCCATAGTTAGTGCATCTCCTAAAAAGAACCCTAATAAAGATTTAAAAGCAATAATTATAAGTGAAGTTGCTACCGCAACTTTCATTTCTACGTTTGCTAGTATTACTAACGCAGGAATGATTAAAAAACCACCACCAGCACCAATCATACCTGTTATTGCACCAACCAATAAGCCTTCTAACAAAATTAGAGGATAGTTGTACTTAGTTTTGCCTGTAACTTTTCTTTCCTTTCTTTCTTTTAACATTGAAAATGCGGCAGGAATCATTAATACAGCAAACAATCCAAACATGGCCATTCGTCGTGTAAAAACGAAATCATTTACAGTAAATAAAACATCAGGTAGCGCAGGCACCACATAATGTCTTACCAGAGTAACACCAATAATTGCGGGAACCCCAAATACGATGGCGGTTCTCCAATCTACCAACCCTTTGAAATGTTGCTTTATGCCACCAACCAATGCACTAGATCCAACAATAAATAAAGAATAAGCAGTAGCTACTTTTTCATTTACAGAAAACAAATAAGCTAAAACGGGCACTGCCAATATAGATCCACCACCACCAATTAACCCTAGTGATATCCCTATAACTAGAGCACAAGCATATCCAAAAATTTCACTTATTTCCATGATTCACAGTTTCTTTTGTTTTGGGCAAATGTAGTGATGAGCAGTTTCGAATAAAGTAACATTGGTTACAAAGGTTTGCTAAAGATCTTTAATTATAATATGATTTCTATGAAGCTCTATTTTCCCCAAATTTTCTAGCTTTTTTAACAAACGAGAAATGACAACTCTTGAGGTGTGGAGTTCGTATGCGATTTCTTGATGGGTATTATATATAGTTTGATTATCAGCTATTCTGGCTTTTTCTTTTAAATATTTATGTAGACGTTCATCCATTTTTAAGAACGCAATACTGTCTACAGTTTCTAGCATCTCATTCAGCCTATTGTGGTAGCTTTCAAATACAAAACTTCTCCAACTCTTATACTTTCCAGACCATTCTTCCATTTTCTGAATAGGAATCATAATGAGTTTAGTTTCAGTTTCGGCTATGGCTCTTATCTCACTTTTAGTTTGTCCCAAGCAACAGGTTAACGTCATTGCGCAAGTGTCTCCTTTTTCTAAAAAGTAAAGAAGTAATTCATCTCCATTTTTGTCTTCTCTAAGAATTTTTATAGCACCCGAAACCAATAATGGCATTGCTCTTACATACTCACCAATCTCAATCATTTTAAAACCTTCAGGAACTTCCTTGAATGTCCCCACTTGATTTATTTCGCTTAAAAGAGCATCTTCAAATAAATGTCCGTAGTTGTCTTTTAATTCTTGTATCATTCTGTAAAGTTATGATATTTTGAAACTATTGTTCTTTTTCAAATTTTAAAAATAGATTTGCCCAAATAATTTTTGAACAAGCAAACATTAAGGGAAATAAAACGATTAAAGTACCTATGAATGAGAGCATTAAAAAGGTAGGCTCAATATGCTCTCTAAGTAAATAATTAAGCAGAAAGATTACAATAAATAAGGCAACACCTAAGCCATATGAAACATAATATGAACCTTGGTAAAATCCCGTTTCTATTTCAAATTTTGCATCACATTTTGAGCATCGTTTTTTCACTTTACCCATAGATGATAATTTATATGGGTGGCCCTTAAAGAAATTGCCTTCGTGACATTTTGGGCATTTCATTCTTAACACACTATATAGCTTTGTTCCTTTGCCTAACATGGAAGTGATTTTTCACGCAAAACTACACGAGGGCTTTTCATTATACAGTAACAAAAGTTACAGAGAAAAGATAATTGAACTTATTACAAATGGATTGAACTAATATTGGTAATAGTAAATGTTTTACAGAATTGTGAATCGAAATATTTAAACAAAGAGTAGTTGCATGACTCTTGTAATAAACTTTTGTTAAGCAAAAACGTCAATTATTTTAAATTTTATACCTTTGAATTTATTATGAAACAAGTATTCCAGAAAGTAATGTCAATGTTACTGACTTTAGTAGTGTTATTCTCTACAATGTCATTTACTATTGATATGCACTATTGTGGAGACACTTTGGTAGATAAAGCTATATTCCAAAAGGCTAAGAGTTGTGGAATGGAAATGCAACAAGCTTCCACTAATAAGGATTGTTCAATAACTAAAAAGAGTTGCTGTAGTGATAAGCAAGTGGTTATTGATGGTCAAGACGATTTACAATTATCTTTTGATTCGCTTTCTTTTGAACAACAACAATTTGTAACTTCTTTTATTTATAGTTATATCAATCTTTTTGAAGAATTTGATAAAGAAATAAACTCATTTCAAGAATACAAACCACCTCTCGTCGTCAGGCAAATCTACAAGCTTGATGAGACCTATTTAATTTGATTTTTAAACAATAGACTGTATTGTCCTATGGAACATTCCATTAGGATAATTTCTTGTTTTCGGTATTCTCATAAAATACCAATGTCTAACTGTTTAAAAAATCAATGCAAGTGCTACATAAAAGCATCAAATTTTTAATAGAAAACAAACTTGTTTCAGTATTATTACTCGCCCTTATTATGGGCTGGGGAATTGTAACATCACCTTTTAATTGGGATACAGGATTCTTACCAAGTAACCCAGTTGCAGTAGATGCTATTCCAGATATTGGAGAAAATCAACAAATTGTTTTTACTAAATGGGATGGTCGTTCGCCACAAGATATTGAAGACCAAATTACCTATCCTTTAACAACCTCGTTATTGGGAATTTCAGG
>JAESTG010000040.1 GCA_016763715.1 Flavobacteriaceae bacterium | reverse complement strand
TACCATGTATTTTCAAGCATGAGCACCCTATCCCCCACTCCTATGCCCAATGCACCGCCACTAGCTCCTTCGCCAATGATAATTACAATAATAGGCACTTTAAGACGTGTCATCTCTAAAATGTTGCGAGCAATGGCTTCCCCTTGTCCACGCTCCTCTGCTTCAATCCAGGATAAGCCCCAGGGGTATCAATAAGCGCGACTACTGGCACACCAAACTTTTCTGCAGATTTCATAAGACGTAGTGCCTTTCGATATCCTTCAGGATTCGCCATTCCAAAATTTCGGTATTGACGGGTTTTGGTATTGTATCCTTTTTGTTGACCAATAAACATATAACTTTGGTCTCCAATTTTCCCCAATCCACCTATCATTGCCTTATCGTCTTTAAAGCTACGATCACCATGTAGTTCTAAAAAAGAATCCCCACACATGGCATTAATATAATCCAATGTATAAGGGCGGTTAGGGTGTCGAGACAATTGTACGCGTTGCCACGGAGATAAATTTTTATAAATATCCCTTTTAGTCTCGTTAAGTTTCTTCTCTATTTGTTTACAGGTATTACTTACATCAACATCGCTCTCCTTGCCAATCTGACAAGCTTTCTCATATTGTTCCTGTAATTCTTTTATAGGTAGTTCAAATTCAAGATATTCCATACGGTCGAATATACATTTGTTTTTGGTCAGTGAGGCAAAGATAAAACATTGTTTTTAGCTAGGAGATATTCGGTTATTTTTTCTTTGCAGATATATCTTTACAACACCATTGGCCACCACTGTGCTTAATATAATAAGGGCACCATAATAAAACTGAGGGCTCATTCTCTCAGTATCTTGGAAGATAACCAGTGCTAGGAGAATACCATAAACGGGTTCCATATTATAGGATAGCATGACCGTGTATGGACTAATCCATTTCATTAGATGAACTGCAGCTATGAAGGCATATGCGGTACAAACGGACGCCAGAATAAACAAATACACCCAATCCATTGGTAAAATGGAGAAAAAATCAACTGAAAACTCACCTGTTAACATCAAAAATAATGTGATAAAAACGAATCCAGCAACCATTTCATATAGGGAAATAGCTATGGGATTATATTTTTGTACAAATTTTCCGTTTAATACTGAAAAGAGACCTCCGAAAAAAGCAGATGCCAAAGCCAATAGAATTCCAGTAACGTACTTTGTTTCTATGCTGAATATCACATACAGACCTGAAATGGCTATAATTCCGAAGAAAACTTCATACCATAATATCCTTCGTTTAAAAAAAATAGGCTCTAAAAAAGCAGCAAAAAAAGCACCGCTTGATATAACTGCGAGCGTAATGGATACATTGGATACCTTAATAGCAAAAAAGAAGGTGAGCCAATGCAAAGCGATAACAAGCCCGACTAAACAAAAACCAGCAATGGTCTTAACCGTATATTTCTCCCGAACTTTTCGGATTCTTAGGAATATGAAAATTAGCAATGATGCAATACCCATTCGATACCAAACCAAAGGAAGTGCATCAATTGAGATTAGCTTCCCAAGTATGGCTGTAAAGCCCGCTATAAAAATTAACAGATGTAAATGTGCGTAATGAAATAGCCTATCGTTTCGCATTTCTTAGAAGATAAATCGCCAAAAACCCAAATATGACATTTGGAAACCAAGTCGCCACTAAAGGGGAGAAGCTACTTTGCTCAGCCATAGTTCCAAGAATTTTATCGAAGAATATGAAACACATTCCAATGGCAATTCCAATAGCCAAATTTACCCCCATCCCTCCTCTTCTACGCACCGAAGAAACAGCTACTGCAATAATAGTGAGGATATATGCTGACACAGGTAAACTCCACCGTTTATAGCGAACTACCTCATACCTATTTATAAACTTAGACCCTTTTACCTTTTCACGTTTTATAAATGCATTAAGTTCATTAAAATTCAAAGTTTCAGCAATATACTTTACTGGAGTTAAATCTTCTAAATCGAAGCTAAACATTGTATCTTTTTTCTGAAGATTGATTAATGAATCCCCGTCTACACCAATAATTCTTTTTGAATAATTAAATAAGGTATAACTCGTATCCTTTGCATTATACTTAATTCTATTTGCGGAAATTTTATAGGTCATTTCATTTCCTTCAAAATGCTCTAATGTGAAATTACTTCCTGAATTATCCTTAATATTAAAGTAGCTCACATAAATGTATTCGTTTTCATTAATTTGTCTATAAACATTGCTTTGATCACGATCTTTTCTACCTCTCTTTAAATGGTTGTAAGTAAACTCTTTATAGCCCTTACTAGCAATTGGTGCAAGATAATTTCCAAGAATAAAGGCTCCAAAGCAAACGATGGTAGCACCTATCATATACGGGCGTAAAAACCTATAATATGAAACACCGCTACTTAAAAAAGCAATGATTTCGGTGTTATTGGCCAATTTTGACGTAAACCAAATAACCGAAAGAAATAAAAACAACGGAAATAGTAAATTGGCGAAGTATACTGTAAAATCTAGGTAGTAAATTAGTATATCTGCTAATGGCACTTCATTGGCCAACATTTTGTCAATCTTTTCAGCAAGATTAACCGTTATTCCGATAGGAATAAAAAGTAAAAGTAATAGGATAAAAGTTCCTAAATATTTCTTTAATACGTACCTGTCTAGTATGCTAAGCATTTATAAACGTTTGTCCATTTGTTGCACCATTCCATTTTTCCAAGTGGCAAAATCTCCAGCTAAGATATGTTTTCTGGCTTCACGAACCAACCATAGATAGAAGCCCAAATTATGAATGGTGGCAATTTGTCTACCCAACATTTCATTGACTGTGAATAGATGCCGTAAATACGCTTTACTATATGCCGTATCTACCCAGGTAATGTCCATTTCATCAATCTCACTAAAATCGTCTGCCCATTTTTTATTCTTAATATTGATAGTACCATGTGCAGTAAAGAGCATTCCATTTCTACCATTACGAGTTGGCATTACACAATCGAACATATCAATTCCCAAGGCTATATTTTCGAGAATATTAATAGGAGTACCTACTCCCATCAAGTAACGTGGCTTATCTTCTGGTAGAATTTCGGTAACCACTTCGGT
>JAESTG010000087.1 GCA_016763715.1 Flavobacteriaceae bacterium | reverse complement strand
TCCCATGTTTCAAAATCGGCTTTATTCTTGGCTCCTAAGTCCACAACGGTTCTAGTTGCGTCAAGTGGAATTGGCTTGTCATATTCATTTAAACTGCGGTCTCCTGTAATGATTGCCATTACACCTGGGGCAACTTCAATCATTTCTACATAACTTTTGGCACTTGCAGATCTCCAATAAAAGAACATTTTTACCTGATGTTTTCTATAATAGCTTTCTTTCATTTTTAGCTTCATCATTGGATCTCCCTTTTTCTCAAAATAATGAAGTTCGTCGACGATTTTCCCTTCTGCTTCTTTCACAAAACGTAGGCCCACTGCGCTTTTATCTGAATATCCAAAATACTCCCCTGTAATACCTAGTTCGTCTGTTTCGTTATTGAAATCAGAAAACTTTGCACTTCCGCCTTTGCCTTTAGTTTTTGCCTTTGAAGCTTTATTTTTGCCTTTTTTTCCCAACCCTAAAGCTTGTTTCGCTTTCTTTCCAAATTGAGCTTCAGCTGTGTTACTAATCCCTATTATTAAAAATAAGCTTAGTATTGCTGTTAATAACGTTTGTTTTTTCATGGTAATTTAAATTTGATTATTGATAGTTAAAAGTTGAGTTGCACTGGTTTTTTTTGTGTAGTGGTAATTCCTTTACTCCCCGAGGCCCCTGTTCCTCCTGAGGTTCCATTCATATTATAGCGCTTACCGCCTTTACCTCCCTTACCGCCTTTATTATTAATTGTAATGTTAAATTCTGAAACAGAGGGATCTTTAATAATAGTAACATCACCGCCATTTCCACCACTACCTCCACGATCTCCATTAGGGAAAGAGTTACTTGTACCGTCACTTCCCCATTGTCCATTTCCGCCGTTGGCATTGATTATTAATTGGGTGCTAGGACTTAGCTTATAATTTGCAACTGTTTGACGCTCTGATTCATCGTAGATTTCAATTTTATTTAAAGAAATACCTGTCCTTTTATGCTTTACAGTTTTAACTTTAATTAGCAATTTATGTCCATTACCTCCTCGCTGACTCGCCCCAAAAGTAGCTGTGTTTGTTGCCCGAGCTCTGTCCGCTCCATAAAACCCATTTCTGTTTACCTGAATAGATACATCATTGGTAGTTGGAATTGCTTTCTTCGCTTTTAGTGACGGGTAAAAAACAGAGCGAACGTCTAGCACAACCTCATCATTTGGGATTTTAGCCGCATCCTCATCCACTTTGACACGTTCTGTGGTATTACTACAGCCTATATTCTTTAATTTAAAATCCTCCCAAGGTATCTTCCCCCCAAGGTTGCTTGTTTTTAATTGAGTACCATCTTTAAGTGTGGCAATAATTCCGTAGTCTATCGCTTCACTAAAGTGCGCAACTTTAATTGGTGTAGTAACGAGCTTAATTTCTATTTTAGAGACTTGCTTTCCTTCCAAAGAATTCGCTTTTCGATCTGCTTCGGCCAAGGCCACTTTGGCTTCTTTTACATTTGCGCGCGCTCCGTTTTGATTTTTGAAAGTAGCTATTGCATACTTCGCCACTTTTGTATTTGCTTCCTCCCATTTTTCGCCAAAACTACCCCCTGGTTTTACTAAAACATATTTGGTCTTGGCCTCTTGTTTTCCGTTCCATTCGTAATAGATTGCATAATCTTTCATAAACGATAAACGATACGTTTTATAAGCAAAGTAAGCAGGATATCCAGGTACATCTGGAGTGAATGGCTCGTCTAATATTCCCGAACGCTTTACTAAGACCTGAGAAACAGCCAATCCATTTTTGGTGATTTCAACAGGCCAAGTTTTCTTGACTTTTTCAAATTTCTTTTTATCGGTTACTTTATAAACGGTATACGCACCTGAGTCGAAAGTTGCCAAAATGTCGTTCTGACTTTCTTGCGCACTTATGGAAAAAATTCCGAAGCATATAAAAGCGATTACATAATATATTTTAATTTTCATAATTCTTGTTGCTGGTTAATTACACCGCAAAGATGTAGTGAAACCAGAGTTTGATGGTGTGTCAATTGCTGAAATGTAGGTTTCAATTGCTGAAATCCTACATCTAATTTTGAAGATATTTTACACGTCCAAAAACCAATATTTCAAATTCATCCTCATAAAAAAACCCGAAAGATCTTTCCTCAAAGACCTCTCGGGTACGTCAAAATAAACTTAGTTAGTTAGCTATAAAAATTCTGACAGTTTAATTGTTTTACCACACATTTCACTTGTGATTTCAAAAATCACATCCTTCTTTTTTCCACTTTCAGCCCAACGAACTTCCTTTCCAGTCTTGCATGTTATGCTAGTTTTAGACCCTTTACTTAGGCTCACAAAACCACTACCTGTATGAATACTTACTTTCTCTTTGGTGTCATTAACAAGGCTAAAACTTGCAAACGCAGCCGTTTCTGTAACCAATTGTTTTGATGTGGCTTGTGTTTCTGTTTTCATCGTAAAAGCAGAAAGAAACACAACAACACAAGCTAATAATACTATTTTCATAGAAGTTTGTTTTAAGTTAATAGGCCGAAGATAACTGCAATGGACCCTTTATTAAACACAGACCTTCTGAAACAGCCTTTTCAGTTTCTGAAATATCTATTTCAAATACTACTCACAATTTCAAGAAACTCGTCACGCTTTTCTTTGCTTACTGAAACAGATTTACCATTATCCATTAGGATATAACCTCCGTCGCTCTTTACGTACTGCTTAATGTATTTTAGATTCACCAAATAAGACCGATGTGGTTTATAAAAGACAGGTATATTTTGTAGTAATTCGACAAAATGTTTTAGAGGTTTGCTTATTAAAATATCCTCTTCATTATCGAAAAATATTTTTGTATACATTCCATCTGCTTCCATCATGATGATATTTTCAAAAGCAACAAATTTAATTCCATCAGCAACTGGCAGTCCTATTTTCTTGAAATTATTAGCGTCCAAGCTTGTCTTTAACTCTTCTAGTTTATCGCTTATTTGTGATTTTCCTAATAGTGTAACGGCACGATTTACCGCGTCCTTTACCTGACTCGGCCGCACGGGTTTTAACAAATAATCTATTGCCGAAAGTTGAAAGGCCTGGATGGCATATTCACTGTACGCAGTGGTAAAGATGATTTCAAAATTAACGACATCCTTTTCAATAAAATTAAGAATCTCCAAGCCTGAATGTACTGGCATCTCAATATCTAAAAATACAATATTAGGTTCTTTATCTTTAATTAATTCTACGCCAGACAGTAAATCTTCAGCTTCATAAATTTCTGTAATTTTTGGACAGTTTTCTTCTACCAATATTCGCAATAAATTACGTGCTTTTGGTTCATCGTCTATAATGATTGCCTTCATAGGTTAATGCTTAATAATTGGAATACTTAAAATTACTTTGGTTCCTCTCGCTTCCTTATTCTCGTTATAAAGGTCTACTATTTCTACCCCTATTTTATTATCCCTCCCATAATTTAATAGGTTGAGTCGCTCTTCTGTAGCCTTTGCGGCAAAAGATTTGTGTAAAGGTGATCGCCTCTCCTGAAATTCCTTTGCTTGCTTACGCCCAACACCATTATCTTCAATAACACATTGAATATTGCCTCCTTCGGAAGGTGAAAATTGAATACGTAGTTTTCGATTTTCTTTTTTATGAAGTAGCCCATGCTTTAATGCATTTTCCACATAAGGCTGAATGAGCATTGTTGGAATATGTGTCATTTCCTTGCTCAAATTATCGGAAATCTGCATCTCATACGTTAAGATGTCTTCAAATCTCAAACTCTCCAAATCAAGGTACATGCGCAAACTTTCAATTTCCTCTTGTAGTGAAATTACACCTGTATCACTGTGGCTTAAATACGTGCGTATTAAATCGGCAAATTTTCCGAGATAATCACTGGCTTCATTCTTCTTATTTAAAATGATATACTCTTGTATAGAGTTCAAAGCGTTAAAAATAAAATGTGGATTCATTTGCGATTTCAACGCCTTCAATTCACTTTCTCGATATTGCTTTTCTAAAGCCAGTCTCTTTTGAGTTTCACGCAATTCCATGGTAATAAGTTCTGCTTTTTTACGAGCGCTCATTCTTCCGAAGAAAAACAAAGAAGACAATAAAATAAGCACTCCAATTATAATGGAGCCTATAAAATAATTTTGATTTCGCTTACTTTTTACCTCTGCCGCATCTTTTGCCAACGCTATTTTTTCCGTCTCATACTTCGTTTTCATCTCCTCGGAGATCTTTTTACGATCCAATGTCTCCAACGAGTCACGCAAGCTGTTATACACCTCATTTGCCGCAATAGCCTTTTCCTGATCTTGTAAAATACTATAGGCTATAAAAAGAGCTTGACTTACATTTTTAGTGTACTCCAAGTTACCTACTTCATCAAACAACTGTCTTGCTTTCTCATAATGGGGAATGGAAGCGGAGTGAAATCCTTGCATGGATGCAATCTGCCCTAATTGTTGATATGAGGCCGCTATACTTGTTTTTTGATTGTTCGCCTCAAAATATACTAAAGCCTCCAACAACATGGTTTCAGATTCATCAAACCGTTTCATGTTTTTGTAGGTAGCAGCCAATGAACCAATCATAATCATTTTTCCTTGTACAAAATTGGTCTCATTACAAATTTCAACAGCCTTTAAATAGTATGTTTCTGCATTCTCATATTGATCTAATTTCATATAGCAGTTTCCTGCATCATAATAAAAACGACCCTTGCTTGGCGAAATGGAATCATTTTCGATTAATTTTATATTCTGAAGTGCTACCTCAAGAGCTTTTTCGAAATCGTTAGTTGCTTGATAAAAAATTCCAAGCTCACTATTAGCGATGAGCTGCTGTTGGCGGGGAGCATCTACAGAATCTAATAGGTGTACCGCCATTAAAATTTGCCGTAGACCTTCTGGGTATTTTCCTTTGCGTTTGAAGTTTTGTGCCAAATACATTCTCGACATTCCTTCCTGCTCTTTATCTCCAATCGCCAATGACACCTTTAACGCTTTGCTAATATAAAAATGAGACGAATCAAGTTCTGTCAATCGATATTCATACGAAAGGTCTAACAACCTTGAAACGCGAATAGCATTTAAATTTTGCTCCTTTGCAAGTAGATTTTTTAAACTATCAGCAGGTGTATTTTGTGCCGAAGACACCACAACAAAAAGAATACAAAGAAAGATAGGGAGTCTTTGAAGCATAAAAATATTGGTTAGCTAATCGAAAGTAATCATTATTTAACTACACGCAAAAATGATTTAAATTATGACGAAGCTGGGGTTTTAATTTCTCAAATAGCGGTTTCAACTGCTGAAATAGTAGTATTTTTATGCCCAAATATGAATCTCATGATGGATTTTCTAACATATATATCGGGACAAGGAGGGTTTTTAATTCTTGCATTGATTATTGTTGTCGCTTTACTTTATAAAAAAATTAAACAGCGAAGGGAAATTAAATCTGTTCACAAAAAAAGACGATAAAATTCACTCTTAAGATTTTAAAATGAGCAATATTCGCATCACCAAACAATTTTCCTTTGAGACTGGCCATGCTTTGTATGGGTACGATGGAAAATGCCGCAATGTTCACGGGCATAGCTATCGTCTTTCGGTCTGCGTAATTGGCAGCCCAATAATAGACACTTCCCATGTTAAATGCGGAATGGTTATCGACTTTGGAGATCTTAAAAAAATAGTCAAAGAAGAAATTGTAGATGTCTTTGATCATGCCACGGTCTTCAACCAAAATACACCCCATGTTGAACTGGCTAAAGAGTTAAGTGATAGAGGACATAATGTACTCTTGGTAGACTATCAACCCACAAGCGAAATGATGGTCATCGATTTTGCTGAAAAAATTAAGAACCGTTTACCAGATTCAATTCAGTTACATTCACTAAAACTACAAGAAACCGCAACGAGTTATGCAGAGTGGTTTGCCACCGATAATTAACTCGCCTTTTCACTATCTTTACACAATGCAAATACCGCACGGTAAAAAAATATACTTTTCGAGCGACAATCATTTAGGCGCACCTACGGCAGAAGAAAGTCTTCCTCGTGAGAAAAAATTCGTGGCTTGGCTGGATGAAATAAAACACGATGCTGCTGCCATCTTTTTACTAGGCGATTTATTCGATTTTTGGTTTGAATATAGAACCGTAGTTCCTAAAGGGTTTGTTAGGGTTCTAGGCAAGTTAGCAGAAATTAGCGACAGTGGTATTCCCATTCATTTTTTTGTTGGAAACCATGATTTGTGGATGCGGGATTACTTTGAAAAGGAGTTGCACATTCCTACCTATCGAGATTCTAAAGCATTTACTTTTAACGATAAAGTATTTTTACTAGGTCATGGAGATGGGAAAGGCCCAGGAGACAAAGGTTATAAGCGCATGAAAAAAGTCTTTACCAATCCTATTTTTCGATGGCTATTTAGATGGTTTCACCCAGAATTAGGAATGCGATTGGCGCAATATCTTTCAGTAAAAAACAAAATAATTTCAGGTGTCGAAGATAAAAAATTCTTAGGAGAAGAAAATGAATGGCTGGCACTATATGCAAAACGTAAACTGGAAACCAAGCACTATGATTACTTCGTTTTTGGACACCGCCATTTACCGATGACCATTCAAGTGGGGGAAAATTCTACTTATTACAATTTAGGAGATTGGATTTCACATTATACCTATGGTGTCTTTGATGGAGCTAAATTTGAATTGAAAAAATACGAATAAGTTAGACCTGCTATAAAACCTAATCTGCCAACAATCTCATTCGCACAGAAGCATAACTAGAAACCAAATAGGGCGCTACAAAGGTCAAGGCAAATTTTGACCAACTTATCGCCTCCCATTGAAAAGAAACCAAATACTCTCCTTGATTAATCAGGTTTAGGACACTCCCTACAACAATAGCGAGCTTCAATGAAGATATTACGATGTCTTTTTCAAGTACTATTTTACAAATTTTTAAAAGCATGTTTCTGGTGTTTAATTTTATCATTTAATAAAAACCCTTTCAGAAACGAATCAAATGACACTAAATTTCTTGAATAATAACTAAGGCTTAATATCTTTTAAACGGAGTTGCAAACTCACTGTACCCCGCCATTCATTTTCAT
>JAESTG010000086.1 GCA_016763715.1 Flavobacteriaceae bacterium | reverse complement strand
TTAGAAATTGCTGGACCAAAAAATAATGAATACGTACGCCTAAATTTAACACTAAGAGCCATTATTTCAAAAAAGGCAAAGTACACCGCTGAGGTCATAAAAAAGGATGGCTTGGAAATTTCAGATAAAATGGGGCTCTTAGTAGAGAGAAGTCTTGTTCCAATTTCAGGGAACATTGCATCAAACCCAATTTACAAAGGTATTTTCGATGAGGAGTTTTATACAAGAAATGGGGCCATTTATACCGAAAAAGTAATAAAAAGACTTAATGACCCCGATATAGCCAAGATGACAAACATAAAAATTAAAAAGATTGACGAAAATTTATTTGAACCAACAGGTCCAGGCGTAACTTGTTATAATGCTCACTTTCAAATCGCAGTCTCTTAGCTAATGAAGTTTAAGTTTAAACAACATTTATATCTTCTCTGCATATTTTTATTCTGCCTTCTCAAAATGAGTGGGCAGAATTCTTCATTAAAGGAATCTATTATTGAAGATTTAATTGTTTTAAGGTTCAAAACAGCAGAAAAAAAAATTCAGTTACTAAAAACGGATGAAAAAAAAATATTTAAAGCTATTCATCAAATTATGTATCATAGGGGACAGGAAAGCAAATTAGACACTATTATTTATAATAGCTTTGTAAAGGTTGACCCAAAAAACTATTCCTTAGAAGAGAATCTCATTATTGGTTTCTATAATTTGTATTATATCCCTAAAAACGCATCTGCAGTTAAAAATTTTTATGATGCCTATGTTGAATCACAAAAAAGCAACAAAATTGTTTACTTAAAACTAAGCATTATAGGAATCTTAGAATTATATAAATTACAGAATACACAGAGTTCAGACTATTTCCAATCTTATCTTGAACAATTTGGTACGCTATTAAATACAGACGAGGAACGAGCACTTTTTGAACTTTACAACTGTGCCTTCCAAGGTGGGAATATTTATGGTTCAAATGAATTCTATTTTACCGCTAAGAAACTAATTAAAATAAATCAAAGTCACGCCCTAAACCCGGCCTTAAGAGCTCGTATTTTAGAACACATATGTATTTACTATCGGGCTTGTGGTATGATAGATAGTACTCATATATATAGTGATAGTCTTTTATTAATGCCAACCACTTCCTACAATAAAGTGAATAAATTTCATGCATTACTAAATAAAGCTTCGGTAGAAGCTATGGACAACAATTTTATTACCTCCAAAGCTTTTCTAGAAAAAGCGATGAAATATATCGACACCATATCCGATACTAAATCTAGGTATTCCATTAATAAATTTCAATCTCAATACATTTATGAACCTCTTAAACTCTGGGATAAGGCCTATTTTTCGTTGAAAAGTGCTTTTTATGATAAGGCAGACTTAGAGTTCATGTCCAACAAGCTGAAAATTTCGGAGGTCAACATTCAAGAGGAAACTGCAGAAAAAGATAAAACAATCCTCCAACAAGATAAAGATTTACTTATCCAAGAAAAACAAAAAACAAAAAACGAAAACATAGCCATAGCCCTCGGTGGTGGCCTCTTAGCCGTTTCCCTCATAGGTTTCCTCCTCTTTAAAAACACCAAACGAAAACAACATATCGCCGAGCAAGAACGGGAGATTGAAATACAAAAAACGGAGAAGCTACTCAAAGAACAAGAACTCACCACCATTGACGCTATGATAGAGGGACAAGAAAAAGAACGGCAACGTTTGGCGAGTGATTTACACGACAGTGTGGGAGCCACGCTATCGGCTGCCAAATTGCAGTTTGATCACTTGTCTAAAAATAAAGACAAGCTAGATTCCTTGGACGATTTATTCAGCAAAACTAAAACATTGCTGGATGATGCCTATAATGAAGTCCGTTCTATGGCACATCTTAAAAATAGTGGGGTGATTGCTAAAAACGGTTTATTGCCTGCGGTGGAAAAACTAGCCAAAAATGCTTCAAGCACGAATAAGTTAAAAGTGGAAGTACAAGATTTCGGTCTTGAAAACCGCCTTGAAAGTACCTTAGAGATTACCATTTTTAGAATTATCCAAGAGCTAGTGACCAACATCATTAAACATGCAAACGCTTCCGAAGCAAGTATTTCGATTACCCAACATAAAGAATCGCTCAGCATTATTGTAGAGGATAATGGGAATGGATTTAACGCTCAAAAAGTTCAGAAAAAAGAAGGAATGGGATTGAGCGGCATTGAACGACGCATAGAACATTTGGAAGGAGCTTTGGAGGTAGATAGCACTCTTGGCAAAGGAACTTCCATTTTAATAGATATACCATTATGATTACTGTAGCCATAGCCGAAGACCACCAATCTCTTGTAGACGGTATTAACCTCCTTCTAGAATATGAGGAAGACATTAGTGTGGTAGGAACAGCCAATGACGGAGAACAGTTACTAGAGATTGTGCGAAGAAAGCAACCCAAGGTCGTTTTAACCGATATTAAAATGCCTAAGATGGATGGTATTACCGCCACAAAAATCATCAAAAAAGAATTTCCACATATTAAGGTGATTGCTTTTAGTATGTTTGATCAAGAGGAGGCTGTAAAGCAAATGATTGCAGCGGGTGTTTCAGGGTATTTACTAAAAAACTCTCCCTTGGAAGAGGTGCTTAAAGCGCTTAGACAGGTAAGCAACGGACTCACCTATTTTGATGCTTCCATTGACCTAGGTGCAATGCTTCAAGAAACTACTAAAAGTGATAAAAGACCATTACTTTCTAAAAGTGAACGAGAAATTTTAAAGTTGATAGGCGAAGGAAAAGCGACCAGCGAAATTGCCGAAATACGTTTTACGGCTGTTTCAACTGTTGAGAAGCATCGTAAAAATATGATTCGAAAATTGGGGCTTGCTGGAAAGGGAGAACTATTGCGCTATGCCTTGGAGCGGAAATATGATTTTTAGTCATCATTTACCCTTCATGGGGTATTCACTTATCGTGTTTAGCCATGTAATTTTGGAGTATGAATTTACTCCCAAAGCTACTTTCTATTTTACATCAAGCTCGCATTGACACACTACATTTAAACCATGAAGACACTCTTGTGCTGTTAGAATCGGTCAAGCACATTTCAGAAGATCAATTTCTTATTGAAAAAGTCATTAATCTAATTCTTATTTCCGAAGGCAAGGGTCTGAAAATCAGAAACCTCAGCAAACGGCAAACACAAATATTTACACACATTGGGTTGGGCTTTTCTTCCCGAGAGATTGGCAACCTACTTCAAATAAGTGAAGCAACAGTAAGTACCCATCGGAAGCAGATTATCAAAAAACTAGGACTTGCAAGGGCTGGGAAGTTGCAACACTTTGCTACGCAATATGTTCAGGATAGACTTTATCACTAATATCCCCTGCAGTGGGTATTTCCTTGCGTCAATCTTCATGATAAATTTGAATAAATCCAAAAATCATGATTTACAATCAAACACTATCGGCAAAAATCCTACAAAGATCTTCAGGATTGAAAGCAAAAATCGAAAATTCTGACGGCTATAATAATTTAAAAAACAACCTCCGTAGTCTCGAAATAGACCAGCAAATTTTTTACATCACTGAAGGAGATTTATTATTAGATGAAGATGAATTGCTCATTTACTCGATGGAGCAAGATATTAATGATAACATCAAAGCAATGGGTACTTTCTCAACATTTGGGAGAGAAAATGAGCTTCTAGGAATTATCAATGCGGGTAAAACCGTCCGATGGAAGCCTGGGTTGATTTTAACATACCGCGTTCTTAAAACTACTTTTAGGAATGAAAAGGAGTATAAGATCGTAAAAGCAAATATGAAAAGAGCAACTACAAATTGGGAGGCGGCTTGTGGAATAAAATTTAAACACATTTCAAGATTGGATAATAGTAATTCGACTAGACCTGAAGGCGTTATCTTTCCCGTTCGAGGAATAAATGCTAATGGTCAATTTATTGCTTCGGCTTTTTTTCCAACCTATCCAAAAAACAGATGGAGAAATCTCATCGACCCTTCATACTTTACTTCTAGATTTAATAAAATTGGAATACTCCGCCATGAATTAGGTCATGTCATCGGATTACGTCATGAGCACATACGAAGTGGTGCGCCAGCCGTATGCCCCAACGAAGAGCTTGGCAATACTATAAAACTTACTGATTATGATCCAAATTCCGTAATGCATTATTTCTGTGGAGGTGTTGGCTCTAAATCTCTTACTATATCTGAACTAGATAAAATAGGGTCGCAAAAACTATATGGGCCTCCATTTAAGGAATTTGATTTTATTGGATAATTATATTCAGCTCATATTAATCTAAACATATTTAATTATAACTCTTAAAATAGCAGATCATGAAAAATTTAATCATATTAGTAGTTGTTCTCCTAGTGACAAGTTCACCGTTACTAAGCCAAATCAACTCAAAAACTATTAAACACTACTACATTGAAGATAATCATAAAAAAGAAGTAATGCTTTCAACAATAAATGAAATAATATTACTTGATAGTGATTCAGACCCAGAAGCATTTATTATTCTACCATCTTCGATGACCTCCATCTTGATAACCGAATTAGTTAAAAATTTACCAAAACTTTTTTATAATCAAAACAAATATATTAAAGAATATGGAGCTAGCTATAGCTTATTTGGGAATACAAGTAAAAAGCCCATCAAATCATTTACCTATGAAAAAACTGGGATTGATTCCAATAAGAATAAAGTAATAATTTCGCAACTAAAATTCAAAGTAAAAGATTTAAGTTACCTGAATAAGTATAGATTGATTACGTTATCTAATTTCATAATTAATTACACTCCTGTAAAATTAAGTAAAAAGAACAAGTTTGTCAACCTAGTCGCTGAGATAACACTACATTATTATGATGCAAATCATATTAAAAAAGAGTTGAAACTATCTCCAATTACAATTAAAAATATTATTCCTAACAACTTTTCAAATCCAAATCCAAATCCGAAAAATAATTACAGTCAATTAATACCTCCAATAGAAAACATAGAGAATATAGAACTAAAGTTAACAGAAGTAAACTCCCGAAAAAAGGATTGGGACAAATGGCTAGAAATATTCGATAATAACAAAGACAAAATCACCAATCTATTGAAAGAGCTTATTATGAAAGAGTAAAATTCGCATATTAGAACAACAGATGCATAAATTCGTCAAACTGAAATAGAATATTTGGGTATATTGAATTTCGATAGTTACCAAAAAACCCTCCTTGCGTTAGCCACAAGGAGGGTTTTAATTTTATGTTTTGTTTGCTCTTAATTCTTAATCGGCAAGTTATTATAGTTTTCAGAATAAAACAACATCTGCTCTTCAAATGAAGCAGGTTGCTTCATACTGAAACCTGTGATTTCACCTTCAGCATTCATTGTTGGAACAATTACTGGATTTACGAATCCACTATATGGTGCAGACGTAAATTTCTTGTTACGCTCCAATATTTCAGCATGTAAAGTTTGATCCACTTTCACACCATATCCTTCAACTAAAGCCAATACAGCCTCATAATCTCCTTCCGACTTGATACGTTGTGTTTCACGTAACAACTGTCCGAAAAGTTCATGCAGTTTCTCATAGTCATTGATATTGTAATAGGTCTTTCCGTTACGAGTAATTTCTTCAATTACATTGTCAGCTACTCCTTTTTCAAAAGCCCAAGCCGATACCCACTGACGGTTTCTCATGTGTGCTTCTTCCACATCATCTCCTAAATTCAAACGAATTAATTGACTCATTAATCCATTTCTGATATATCCATCGTAAGCCGCCATTCCAACTTTCTTCCAGTCATCAACCAAACCTAACTCTTGTAATTTTGGGTTGTACAAATAGTACAATCAAACTAGGTCAGCACGCCCCTCTTCCAAAGTAGAAGCGTAGTTTTTAAGTGTTTCTTTAGTCTCCCCAACACCAGGATTTAATTGTCCAGATGCGTGTCCAATTACTTCGTGTAAAGCTGTGTGAAGTTTATCTCCAATCTGGCCGTATTCTTTTTCTAAGGCAAGTTCTTCTTCATCATTTACAAATTCCTCTAAACGTCCAGAACTACCTGCATTATTATATGCATGAATAATGTTTCCAAGAGAAACCGACTTACTACCCACGGCAGCTCTAATCCAGTTGGCATTAGGTAAATTTACACCAATAGGAGTACTTGGCGAAGAATCTCCAGCTTCACCTGCAACATCAACCAGTTTATAAGAAACTCCCACTACATTGGCTTTTTTATGTGCTTCCATCAAAGGAGAATTATCTTC
>JAESTG010000085.1 GCA_016763715.1 Flavobacteriaceae bacterium | reverse complement strand
CTATAGCTGTTTTAGGAATCCTCAAACAGGCTGGGGTTCCGAAGAAATTGGAAACCAAAATTGTTGGAGAATCTTTGTTTAATGATGGTGTAGGTGTTGTGGTTTTTCTTACCATTTATGCCATTGCCTCTTCTGGAGCTGCTGAAGTGGAACCACTTGAAATTCTAAAATTATTTGGAGAAGAAGTGATTGGTGGAATCGCACTCGGACTTTTATTAGGTTGGATTACTTACCTACTCATGAAATCCATAGACGATTACGATATTGAGGTAATCATCACGCTGGCTGCCGTAATGGGAGGGACTGTAATCGCTCAAAAATTTCACCTTTCTGCGCCACTTGCTATGGTAACGGCTGGGCTTATTGTAGGGAATAATACGGTTAGGCAAACAGCAATGTCCGAGATTACCGAAAGCTATGTAGACAAATTCTGGGAGTTAATAGATATTCTACTGAATACCATTTTGTTTGTACTTATTGGAATGGAAATGTTAGTGTTGACATTTGAAGGAAAATACGTTTTTGCAGGTCTATTAGCAATTCCCATTGTGCTGTTATGCCGATTTACATCTTTGCTGTTCCCCATTAAATTCCTTAGAAAAAATTAGATTTTGTTCCAAACACCAACCTTATTATGACTTGGGGTGGGTTAAGAGGAGGTATTTCTATTGCGTTAGCACTAGGCCTTACTCAGGAAATGCATCGCGACCTTTTTTTGGTAATCACCTATATTATTGTCGTCTTCTCCATTTTGGTTCAAGGATTGACTGTGGGGAAATTGGTGAAACGTTTGGCAAGAAAAAAGAAGTAACTAGTACCAGCGTTTTTTGTTCTTTTTAGAAGCGACCGATTTTCTACCTTTTTTGTGCTTGCTACCCTTTTTCTTATGTACTTGAGGTTTTGCCTTCGGGTCTAAGGGATAAGGATGCTCCTCTTCAATTGGAATGGAATTTTTAATCAACTTTTGAATACTAACGATGTACTCTTTTTCATCAGCTGCACAAAATGTATAGGACACACCTTTCTTCCCCGCTCTGGCGGTTCTACCAATTCGGTGAACGTAGGTTTGTGGAATATTGGGTACGTCAAAATTTATAACGGCATCTAAATGATCAATGTCTATTCCGCGTGAAGCAAGATCGGTGGCAATTAGGATAGAAAAAGCCCCATTTTTAAATCTGTTTAAGGCATGCTGTCTTCCACTCTGATTTTTGTCACCATGAATGCTATCTACCAAATAATTGTTTTTTAGCAAGGTCTGTTCCAATTTATCCACCCCGTTTTTTGTTCTTCGGAAGATTAAGATATTACCTTTTATAGTATTCCGAAGTAAATGCAAACAGAGTTCCACCTTTCTCGGTTTGGGTACGTAATAGAGTAACTGCTTAACACCGTCGGCTGCCGAGGAAGGTGCCGCAACTTCAACACGTTCTGGGTCTTTTAAAATAGTTTTAGCTAATTGCACCACTTTGAAAGGCATGGTGGCAGAGAATAATAAAATTTGTTTTCCGTCGGGACAGAGCCGTTCAATTTTTTGCACATCATCTATAAACCCCATGTCTAATAATAAATCGGCTTCGTCAATAACGAAGTGCTCCACATAGTCTAAATTGAGCTGATCTCGTTTGTGTAAATCCAATAGTCTACCTGGAGTCGCAATTACGATATCTACACCCTTTGTGAGTTGATCAATTTGAGGCTCCATAGAGGTCCCTCCAAAAATCACACAGGTTCTTAGATTGGTGTAATTGCCATACGCCCTGAAGTTTTCCTGAATTTGAATTGCTAATTCTCGCGTTGGACTTATCACTAACGCTTGTACTTTTCTATTTTTTTTAGCTGAATCTTGCTTGTCAAAAAGCAACTGCAGAATTGGTAAAGCAAAGGCAGCTGTTTTTCCAGTACCTGTTTGTGCCGAAGCAATAACATCCTTCTTTGCCAACACTAAAGGAATGGTCTGTGCTTGAACAGGAGTTGCTTCTTTATAATTGGCTTCCGCAATGGCTTTTTGGATAGGGGTGTTGAGCGGAAGTTCTTTAAATAACATAGAGATGGCTTTTTACAATCGGTGCAAAGGTAAGTGACTGCCAATGAATATTTATGGCTTACCTTTGTAAAAACATTTTTTTATGAGCCATAAGGCTGGATTTGTAAACATTATTGGGAACCCAAACGTTGGGAAAAGCACCCTTATGAATGCCTTTGTAGGCGAACGTCTTTCGATCATTACGAGTAAGGCGCAAACCACACGACACCGTATTTTAGGGATTGTAAATGGAGATGATTTTCAAGTGTTGTTGAGTGATACTCCGGGTATTATTAAGCCTGCGTATCAATTACAAGAAAGCATGATGAATTTTGTGAAGTCGGCTTTTGAAGATGCAGATATTTTACTGTATTTGTTGAATTGGGCGAAAAAACACTTAAAGACGATAAATTCTTCACTAAAATTACGACTGCAAAAATTCCAGTGCTTTTGTTGGTGAATAAAATTGATAAAGGTGATGAGCATAAATTGGCTGAGGCCGTTCAATTGTGGCAGGAGAAAGTGCCCAATGCTGAAGTGTTTGCCATTTCTGCTTTAGAAAACTTTGGTGTTGCCGCGGTTTTTAACCGAATTATCGAATTACTCCCAGACTCACCTCCATTTTATCCTAAAGATCAGTTAACCGATAAACCTGAGCGGTTTTTTGTGAATGAGACTATTCGCGAGAAAATATTAATGCACTATAAAAAGGAGATTCCCTATTCCGTAGAAATAGATACGGAGGAGTTTTTTGAAGATGAAAAGATTATTCGCACTCGATCTATTGTCATGGTGGAGCGTGAAACCCAAAAAGGGATTATCATTGGTCATAAAGGATCTGCTTTAAAGAGAGTGGGAGTAGAAGCTCGCAGGGATTTGGAAAAGTTTTTCGGAAAACAAATTCATTTAGAACTCTACGTGAAAGTGAATAAGAACTGGAGGAATAACGACCGACAACTACGCCGATTCGGATACAGCAAATAGACTTAAAACGGGTCTTTTGGGTACACTTCGCAATAGTAATATAATAAATGATTTACGGGATACTATTTTTGACTTTGGTGATAGTCGCATTTTTTTCTTTTCGGAAGATGCGGAAAAAGCCAGCGCAGCCTTTTCCTGATGCATGGAAGTCATTATTGTTAGAAAATGTTCAATTTTATCAGAAGCTTTCAGAAGAAAAAAGAAGTCTATTCAGAAAAAGAATGATGCTTTTCTTGAGCGAAGTTCATATTGAGGGAGTGTCGGTAGATCTTGTCGATTTGGATAAAATTTTAATTACTGCCAGTGCGGTTATCCCTGTTTTTGGTTTTTCTGAATGGCATTACAACAATTTAAGTGGGGTCTTGCTTTATCCCAATCATTTCAATGAGGAACTCGATTTTAGGGATGAAGCTAAGGGTAAAGTAATCGCAGGTTTGGTAGGTACAGGTAGGTATGAAAACCAGATGATCCTTTCCAGAAAAGCCTTGTATCATGGGTTTTCCAATAAAACAGATAAGCACAATACGGCGGTGCATGAATTTGTACATCTTGTGGATAAAACGGATGGAATAACCGATGGAATTCCAGAACGATTATTGGAACATCAATACATAACTCCGTGGTTGCAATTAATGCATCAAGAGATGGAAGCAATTAATAGCGACAAATCCGATATTAGAAATTACGGTGGTACTAGTGAAACGGAGTTTTTTGCAGTTGCTTCTGAATATTTCTTTGAACGCCCAGCCTTGTTAAAACGGAAACATCCCGAGCTTTTTGAAATGTTAGCGCAATGTTTTCAGCAGAAATTAAAAATTAGGTGACTTTTTATAGTTAAAGCTGAAGTGTCTCATACATAAATTTGTTCAAGGCAATCATTTCTTTTTTCCCTGCAGATTTGCCCATACGGCCTGCAAAATAGAGTGCAAACCAACCAATTGCTAAAAAAAATAAAGCTACTAGTTGCAAGAAATATGGCTGCTGTAATGCTGCGTTGGAGTACGCCCAAACACTAACGCCTAGCACGAGTCCAATGACTACAAAATGGAAAAACATAAACATAGTCCAAACAGAGGGTTTTGGGCCAAAAAGACCGCGGACATGAGTTTTCTCACCTTCAAATTGATAGATTTCTAAGTCTAATTGTGGAGACCAATAGTGTTGTTTGTCCTTTGGGATTTTAATGAAGACATGATCGTCACTTCTGTGGATGACAAACTGAGTGGTTTCTTCTTTTGCTTTTTCAAAAGTTTGAAGTGCCCAATCACTTGATTGCTCTAATTCCATTTTGAACCGTGGTCTGAGTACAATTTCTTCTCCTAATTCCATATGTTTTTAATTGAATGGGTTTAAAAATATGATTTTCGTAAATTTAGTGATATGATAATAATCATCTTAGAATAAGATATTTGCTATTAAAATCGGGCGTTTCCTAAGTAAACACTACTTTTGCAGCCTTTAAAATTAGATTATGAGTATTGTAGCTATTGTAGGAAGACCTAATGTTGGAAAATCCACTCTTTTTAATCGATTGATTCAACGCCGGGAAGCGATTGTTGATTCAGTGAGCGGAGTAACACGTGACCGTCATTATGGTAAAAGCGATTGGAATGGAAAGGAATTTTCGTTGATCGATACTGGTGGATATATTGTTGGAAGCGACGATATTTTTGAAGCTGAAATAGATAAGCAGGTAGAACTTGCTATCGATGAAGCAGATGCTATTATTTTCATGGTCGATGTTGAGACAGGAGTGACTGGGATGGATGAAGAAGTGGCACAATTACTTCGGAAGAGTAAGAAGCCGTTTTTTCTTGCAGTAAATAAAGTAGATAGCTCCAATCGACAAAACGATGCTGTTGAATTTTACTCCTTGGGAGTTGAAAAATATTACACGCTTTCTAGTATTAATGGAAGTGGGACAGGTGAATTGTTAGATGATCTTATCGCCATACTTCCTGAAGAAGAGGAACGTGAAGACGAAGAGTTGCCGCGTTTTGCTGTGGTAGGACGCCCAAATGCAGGGAAGTCTTCATTTATTAACTCACTTTTAGGCAAAGATCGTTTTGTGGTAACCGATATTGCAGGTACCACAAGAGATAGAATCGATACCAAATACAATCGTTTTGGATTTGAGTTTAATTTGGTAGATACAGCTGGGATTCGCAAAAAGAGTAAGGTGAAAGAAAACCTTGAGTTTTACTCGGTGATGCGAAGTGTACGAGCCATTGAACATTGTGATGTGGTAATCGTAGTTTTTGATGCCACAAGAGGTTTTGATGGGCAAGTACAAAGTATTTTTTGGCTAGCACAAAGAAACAACAAAGGAGTTGTGATTTTGGTGAATAAATGGGATTTGGTTGAAGGGAAAGACAATCATAGCACTAACGAGGTTGAAAGCTACATTCGGGAACAGTGCGAACCATTTACAGATATCCCAATTGTGTTTATATCGACATTAACAAAACAACGTATCTATAAGGCTATTGAAACTGCTGTAGATGTGCACAAGCGTAGAAGTAATAAGATTAAGACCTCTGTGTTGAATGATACCATGCTTCCTATCATTGAGGCATATCCGCCGCCAGCATATAAGGGGAAGTATGTGAAAATAAAGTTTTGTACTCAATTGCCAACTCCACATCCCTGTTTTGCATTTTTCTGTAATCTTCCGCAGTATGTGAGAGAACCTTATAAGCGGTTTATTGAGAACAAACTACGAGAGAAGTTTGAATATACAGGTGTTCCTGTGACTATTTACTTCAGAAAAAAGTAAAAAAATTTTCATGGACCTTACTTTTGGTCTAGGTATTTCTAATTCTATTGGGTAAGCATAAAATATAAATGTGTACCCTCTAAGGTACTTGTTATAGAATGGCACAACTCTAAAACTCCATTTGGAAGGGATATTCTTTTTTAGAAAGAATATGAATAGCGAAAATGGGAGGGTTTTTGCCATAATTTAACAAGACGTAAAGATTTTTTGTGCGAAAACTGAATTAACTTCGTTCATTGAAAAATCAATCACCTTAATAACCATACATGAAATATTTCTTAGGGCTATTACTATTTTTTTTAGTCACGACTGCCTTTTCCCAAAACAAATCCTTTACGCTTAGCGGAACCCTAATCTCTGCCGAAGATCAACAACCTTTGGAGTCGGCTACCATTTATTTGGAGCGAATTAAGGATTCTACGCTGGTTACTTACACAATATCAGATAAAAAGGGAAAGTTTTATATTGAAGACAAGACGACCGATGAGAGTTTACGATTATTCGTTTCTTATGTTGGTTTTCAAACTATTCAACAAAACGTTTCAATAGACAAAGCTGAAATTGATTTAGGCACCATAGAAATGACCAAGGGGGAAGCTTTAGATGAGGTGTTCATTAAATCTCGAGCACCTATTACCATAAAAAAGGATACGCTCGAGTTTAACGTAAAATCTTTTAAAACCCGAAAGGATGCGACGGTGGAAGATTTACTCAAAAAACTACCTGGAGTTGAAGTAGATGAAGATGGGAAGATCACTGTGAATGGAAAGGAAGTGAACAAGATTTTAGTAAATGGGAAGCCATTTTTTGGGGATGACCCAACCATTGCCACTAGAAATCTCACTAAGGAAATTATAGAGAAAGTACAGGTTACAGATACAAAAACCGATGCAGAAGCTTTCGCTGGAGAGTCTAGCGATGGTGAGAACAAAACAATTAATCTTACCATTAGCGAGGAAAACAATAAAGGAATTTTTGGGCGAATTGCTGGTGGAGTAGGAACAGATGAGCGCTATGAGGCAGCAGGTTTTTTCAACCGTTTTGACAATGACCAGCGTTTTAGTGTGTTATTGGGTGGGAATAACATCAATTCTCCGGGATTTAGTTTTGGAGAAATTAGAAAAATGTTTGGTGGTGGAAGAAGTATTTGGAGAAATAGCAATGGTGGTTTTGGAATTGATGGAAGGCAGTTTGGTGGTGGGCAAGGAATTGTAACTTCTCGAATTGGAGGTGCCAATTTTACGGATACTTTTGGAGAGCATTTGGATATTTCGGCAGATTACTTTTATTCTGGAAGTGATTCAAAGGACGAATCGATTAGTGAACGAGAAAATATCTTACCTGATGCTCGTTATTTTACCAATACCAATTCTGAAAGTGTGAGTGAAACTAATTCTCATGCTGCCAATGTACGATTCAATATAAAGGTGGATTCTACCTTTTTAATCAATATTGTTCCCTCATTCCGATTTTCAGATGGTGATATGCGTTCCAGTAGGGATGAAATTTCACTTGACGAAAACAATGTTATTACCAATCAAGGAATCACCGATAATATGATTTCTACCGAAAGAAAGAATTTCACTAATAATTTAGATGTGACCAAACGCTTTGGAAATAGAGGGAGTTTTGTCAAGTTTTCAATGACCAATGAGTTTGATACATCTACCACTGATACTTTTTTAACTTCGGAAACACAAATTTTTGGGGATAATCCCGAAACTATTGGTCGAGATCAATTTACAGATGGAGAATTAAAATTAAATAGTTTCTTTACTCAGGTTACTTATAGATATCCATTAATTTCGAAAAAATTATTTTTGGACGCTCGATTTAGTCATAGAGATGATACCAGAGAGAGTATTGAAAGCACTTTTGACTTTGATGAGGCAACACAGGCCTATTCAAATTTTAATGCAGATTTAAGTACTAATTTCAGCTATACCAATCAGCGGACCACGCCATCGCTATCTCTTAACTTTAGCGACGATAATTTTTCTTTTAATTTTCGAACTGGTTATGTATTTAGAACGCTATCTAATGAGGATGCATTACGTCCAGAAACTACATTTAAACAAAAATTTGAAGCACTTGAAGTAAACGCCTACGGGAATTATCGTTTTAGTCCTAAATCTTCAATTTATGCCAATTACAGTTTGAGTAATGCTCCGCCCGATGTTTCACAATTACAGCCTTTTCAAGATGTGAGTAATCCATTAAATATCATTACGGGGAACCCTAATTTGGAACCGACAAATAGTCATCAGATGTTTGTAGGGTATAATGCCTTCGATTTTCAAAAGGGTACAGGGTTTAGTTCGCATGCGGGTTTCAATGTAAGCAACAATCAAGTGGTTTCTAAAACTACAGTAGATGAGAATTTTGTTAGAAATACTACATATGCAAATGTGGATGGTAATTACGGAATTTGGGGTAGCGTGTTTTATAGTAAGAGCATAAAAGTTGATACGATGCGAACCATTAAGTACAGAGCAGGGCTGTCTTTTAATAGCAACCGATCTGTCAATTTTAATAATGATGAGCAGTATGATTCTAATGTCAATTCAATTTCTCCTAATATTCGTCTAACGTTTACTTGGAAAGATGTACTAGAATTTATCCCCAATTATCGCCTTTCGTTTACTAAAAACACCTATGATTTAGATCTTTTTGAAGATCAAGACTTTATGAGTCATAGAGTTGGTTTACAAACCGCTACGTTCTTACCTAAAAAGTGGGAATGGAGAAATGATGTTAATTTTAATTATAACCCAAATGTAGCACCTGGATTTCAAAGAAGTGCTTGGTTTTGGAATACTACTTTGGCTTATTCCATCTTGAAGGATCAAGGCACGCTTACGCTCAAGGTTTACGATTTGCTCAACCAAAATACCAATGCATCAAGAAGCGCTACCCAAAATTATATTCAGGATAGTCAGAGTTTGGTATTGCAGCGTTATGCCATGCTTAGTTTTAGTTGGAAGTTCAATAGTTTGGGTAAAAAAGGAGAGGTAGGAAAGGATAGAATGTTCTATTACCATTTAATGTTATATGTTTTGAAATCATAAAATAGTAGAATGAAGAAATCTCATCTCATCACCGTTCTAGTAGCTTTAGTGTTAATCACAGGGTTGTTGTTATATTTTAGATCGTTGTCGAATGAAGTAAAGGAGGCTTTTATAACTTTGGAAGAACGAATAGATAAATCCAATTTGTTAAGTCAGCAAAAAAGTGATTCCATTTTTCTGCTTATAACTGAAGGCAACAAACAGACATCGGATAGAGGAAGGCTTTTGGATAGTATTTCTAATCAATTGGATGATTATTTAACTTCACTTAAAAAAGATAAAGAGCAAAGTATAACCAATGACGGATATGAAGCATGGGAGTCTTCAAGTTATTTGGATTCAAGGTTTTTTAATGGTGCTACTATTGCTCTGGGTGGGCATGAATTTTTGGAACAAATTGATGTGTATCGCACTGCTGTTTCAGAGAATTTCAAAGCTGATTTTTCAGAAATTATTGAAGATGTAGAAAGCAATTTCTCAACAGCTCCTATTTTAGATACAAGGGGGAAACTACAGAATTGGTTGCCTTATCATTTCAAGGGTTTTCCTTTAGTAGCCTCCGTTACTAAAATTACTCAGATGCAAGCGGATATAAAAATTACACGCATCGAATTATTTACTGCTTTGGTTACTTCCGAAGAATAAAACTCCGCCTTTAAAGATTTTCTTTGATTTTTAATAACTCAGATCGGACGCCTTCTAGTTTTCGAATGATTTCAAAATTATCTAGCGTTTTGTGTTTATTTTCTTTGAGATGTGTTTTCGCACCTTCAAGAGTAAAACCGCGTTCTTTTACTAAATAATAGATGAGTTCTAAATTTTTGATATCGTTAGGCGTAAATTTACGATTTCCTTTGGCGTTCTTTTTTGGTTGTAAAACGTCAAATTCCTTTTCCCAAAAACGAATCAAAGAAGTATTTACTTTGAATGCATTTGCAACTTCACCAATGGTGTAATATAGTTTTTCTGGTAGATCTACGTGCATTAATCGAGGGATTGATTCTCTTGTTGCGATTTCTTAAGTAACACTGCGAATTCTTCACTGGTAAGATTTCCGTAGTAAAAATTAATAGGATTGATACGTTCCCCGTCCTTGAAGATTTCATAATGTAAATGAGGAGCCTCACTTCTTCCCGTACTTCCCACAAACCCAATAAGGTCACCGCGTTTTATTTTCTGTCCCTTACGAACGTTGTATTTGTATAAATGTGCATAGAGACTTTCGTAGCCAAAACCATGATCCAATCGAATGTGTTTTCCATAGCCCGAGGCCGAATTGTCTGCACGACTCACCACCCCATTGCCAGATGCGTAAACGGGCGTTCCACGAGGTGCGGTAAAGTCCATCCCCCAGTGTTTTTTGATTGCTTTTGTAAATGGATCGGTTCTGTATCCAAACCCAGAAGCCATCCGTGTTAAATCTTCGTTATTGACAGGTTGAATGGCTGGAATTGCTTCTAAAAGTTTTTCTTTTTCTTCAGCGAGTACAGAGATTTCATCCAAAGATTTGGACTGAACTACAATTTGTTTGGTTAGGATATCTAGGCGTTTATGAGATTCAATAATAAGCTTAGAATTATCGTAACCTTCCTTAGATTTATAGCGGTTTGTACCACCAAACCCAGCTTTACGTTGTTCTTCTGGAATAGGATTTACTTCAAAGTAAATGCGGTATAGGTTGTTGTCTCGTTCTTGTAATTCGTCAAGGACAATGGCCCGCTGCTCAAATTCTCGATTCAGAATTTCATAATTAAGGAGCAAGTTCGAATTTTCTCGGATTAGTGCTTTCTCCTTTGGGGTTTCAACACCTGGGATGTTCAAGTACACAATATTTAATAAAAAACCGCTGAGTATTATCCCCAAAATAACCAGAAAGATGAAGCCAAACTTTCGTCCTTTTTTGGGTTCAATTTTTCGGTAGGAAAGAGTATCGCTATCGTAGTAATATTTTACCTTAGACATATATTAAAAAGTCCTATTTTTGCGGTTGATGGTAAGCGCTAACCATTTCTCTAACGCTGTGCAAAGATAGAAATTGTTTAGTTCACAATATACGGAAATTCATTTAACTGTTTTTTATGACATCCTCGGAAATACGTAGTAAATTTTCGGAGTTTTTTAATTCGAAGTCACATGATGTAGTGTCTTCGGCTCCCATGGTTGTTAAGGATGACCCTACCTTAATGTTTACTAATGCTGGGATGAATCAATTTAAAGAATACTTCTTAGGCAATAAGGTTCCAAAGAATCAAAGAGTTACCGATACCCAGAAATGTTTGCGTGTAAGTGGAAAACACAATGATTTGGAAGAAGTAGGTATGGATACCTATCATCATACCATGTTCGAAATGTTGGGAAATTGGAGTTTTGGTGACTATTTTAAGAAAGAAGCCATTGCTTGGGCATGGGAACTACTTGTGGATGTCCTTAAAATAGACAAGGACATGCTTTATGTTACTATTTTTGAAGGAGACGAGTCAAAAGGATTGAGCAGAGATACAGATACTTACGATTTTTGGAAAGAATATATAGCTGAAGACCGAATTCTAAACGGTAGTTATAATGATAATTTTTGGGAAATGGG
>JAESTG010000084.1 GCA_016763715.1 Flavobacteriaceae bacterium | reverse complement strand
TTGATTATAATCTAATTCCTGGAGTGGTGTATACTTGGCCAGAAGTTGCTTCTGTTGGTAAAACTGAAGAACAATTGAAAGAAGCTGGGGTTGCTTATAAAACAGGTCAGTTTCCAATGCGTGCTTTAGGTAGAAGCCGAGCTAGCGGGGATACCGACGGGTTTGTGAAAATTTTAAGTGATGCAACAACTGATGAAGTGTTGGGAGTTCATATGGTAGGAGCTAGGGTAGCAGATCTAATTAGTGAAGCTGTAGTTGCCATGGAGTTTAGAGCAAGCGCAGAAGATATTGCAAGAATGAGTCATGCGCATCCAACGTATGCTGAGGCTGTTAAAGAAGCTGCTCTTGCAGCAACTGCAAATAGACCACTACACATATAAAATATTATTCTTAATTATTTATAAACCACTGGCTTTAAGTTGGTGGTTTTTTTTATGTGTTAGTTTAATTATTGACTGTATTTTGTTTTCTTATTTTATAGGTTAGATTCAATATAGTTTATAATTAGTAATTTTGTCGCCTTCAATAATACTAGCTTGAGATTCTCGAAAAGGATAAAGACACCACTAACTCCAGACCTTAAACATAAGGTATTGCAATGGGCTCAGCAATTTGATGAAGTAGCTTGGTTAGATTCTAATTGCCATAAACAAGGTCACGGAAGGTATGAGGCTATATTGGCTGTGGACGCTTTCACGGCAATTAAAACAGATTACAGCAATGCCTTTAAACAATTGGAAGAATATCAATTATTGACAGCCGATTGGATTTTTGGTTATTTAAGTTACGACTTGAAAAATGATACTGAACGTCTATATTCTAATAATTATGATGGGTTGCATTTTCCAGATTTGTATTTTTTTCAACCAAAAAAATTATTTCTTTTTTCTGAAAATGAGATAGAAGTGCGATATCTTAATTTTGTAAGTGATGAACTAGAAGAGGATTGGCAAGACATTTTGAATACCAATATAGCTGAGGACAAACAAGAGTTACACACTCCCGTAAAAATTAGGTTGCGTACTAGCAAAGATTCATATTTTGATAAAATCAAGGAAATGTTGAGTCATATTAATCGGGGTGATATTTATGAAGCTAACTTTTGTCAAGAATTTTATGCTGAAGAAGTGACTATTAATCCGCTGAAAACATTTAAACATCTAAATGATATTTCTAGTCCGCCTTTTGCTACTTTTTTGAAACTGGGTAGTCAATATGCCTTTTCCGCATCACCTGAGCGTTATTTAAAGAAAGAAGGCACTAGTGTTATTTCTCAACCCATTAAAGGAACGGCTAAGCGACTTACAGATTCGTTGGAAGACCAGGCAATGATTGAGCAATTGGCAAATGACCCCAAAGAACGTAGCGAAAACATAATGATTACCGATTTGGTTCGGAATGATTTGTCTCGTTTTGCTGAGAAAGGGTCAGTGAAAGTAGAGGAGCTTTGTAAAATTTATACGTTTGAGCAAGTACACCAAATGATTTCTACAATACGTTGCGAAGTGGATAGTGGTCTTTCTTCCGTAGAAATAATAAGACAGACTTTTCCAATGGGAAGTATGACTGGAGCACCAAAGATTTCAGCAATGAAGATAATCGAAGCCTTGGAAGATGCAAAACGTGGTTTGTATAGTGGTGCGGTTGGGTATTTTGCCCCCAATGGGGACTTCGATTTTAACGTAGTTATTCGTAGTATTTTATATAATGCTGAAACCAATTATGTGAGTTATTCGGTGGGAGGCGCTATTACAGCCAAATCTATTCCTGAAAATGAATATGAAGAGTGCCTTATAAAAGCCAAGGCTATGCGAGAGGTGTTGGAGTACAATGGCAACTAATGATATTAGAGCCATATTTGTAGAAGTTTTAAGAGATGAAACTTCATCTTAAATTTAAGAATTGAAGATCCCAAATTCTCTTTCATATATCACAGTTGTTTTTGGTAATTTAGCCAAGATTGAAGAAAATGCTAACGCCTTTTAAATTACATATCGAACGGCAATTGCCCTTGCTGCAAAATGCTAAATTGCTCATTGCATGTAGTGGTGGGTTGGATAGTGTAGTGCTTACCTATTTACTTAAAGAATTGAATTTTTCCATAGTATTAGCACATTGTAATTTTTCCCTTAGGGGGGCTGAAAGTGATGGAGATGCCACTTTTGTTGAAGAACTTGCGGAGAAACTTGATATTCCGTTTTACATAAAGAAGTTTGATACAGGGGTATTTGCAAGTGAGCAGAAATTGTCTACCCAGATGGCGGCACGTCAACTTCGGTATGATTGGTTTAATGTTCTTCTGAAAGAAATAGAATTCGATTATATCCTTACTGCACATCATGCCGATGATGATTTAGAAACATTTCTAATTAACCTATCTCGCGGTACAGGACTTCGTGGGTTGACAGGAATTCAAGAGAAAAATGAATACGTAGTACGTCCGTTGTTGCCATTTTCAAGAGCGGATATTTTTAGTTATGCAAAGTCACATGAACTTTATTGGCGAGAAGATAGCAGTAATAGCAAGTCGAATTATTTAAGAAATGACTTACGGATAAACGTAATTCCATCGTATAAAGAAGCGGTTAAGAACGTATTATCAAGTTTTACTAAGACACAGAAACGTCTTTCAGATAGTCAAGCTTTGGTAGAAGATTATGTGGTTTTAGTTCAAAATTTAGTAATGACCGAAACCAATGATGGTTTTGAGATAGACATTCAGAAAATTTCTGAGTTATCCAATACTTCAGCATTATTGTACGAAATACTGCATCCATTTGGCTTTCGAGCGTGGAATGATATTTCAGAACTACTCTCGGGGCAAAGTGGAAAGCAGGTTTTTTCTACATCGCATCGTCTTTTAAAAGATAGAGGTGTTTTGTTATTAACGCCTCGTTTGGACGACTTAGTGGAGCATGCAATTTACATTTCTGAAGATACTTCAGAAATTCATTTACCAGTTCGCCTTCAATTTAAAACTGCGAAACGCTTTGAAATCACCAATGCGCATACTGTTTTTGTGGATAATGAAATGCTAAGGTATCCGTTACAATTAAGAAGATGGAAAGAAGGAGATGTGTTTCAACCCTTCGGAATGGAAGGAAAAAAGAAATTGAGTAAGTTTTTTAAAGATGAAAAGTTATCTTTGGTCGCCAAAGAAAATATATGGGTTCTTTGCAGCAATAATAAGATTGTGTGGGTCGTAGGATTGCGACTCGATAATCGGTTTAAGGTTTCAAAAGACACTCAAAATATAGTACGAATAGATTACACCCCATGATTAACCTATGAAACATATCGTAAGTTTTTTAATTTTATTCTTAGTAGCCAACACGGCTTTTTCACAAATTTTGGACCCAGTAAAATGGGATGTTTCTGTTGAAAAAGGAGAAGGTACCCAATACAACATTTTGTTAAATGCTACCATTGATTCAGGGTGGCATTTATATAGTCAAAAACAATTTGGAGAAGAAGATGAGGGACCTATTCGAACCGAAATTGGTTTCAACAATAGCCCAACAACTTATACTTTAGTTGGAGCTACGGAAGAACCTAAAGTAGCCCCTACATATGATCAAGTCTTCGATATGGATGTCGTTTACTTTGAAGATGAGGTGAATTTTGTACAAGCTATTGATGTGGTAAATCCAGATGGTTTAAAGATACAAGTTGAAGTATATTTTTCGGTTTGTGATGACAAACAATGTTTAGCACCAGAGTTAAAGACTTTTGAATTGGATCTAGCCTCAGGGGAAACTGCGGCGGTTAATGCCGAAGTTACAGAAGAGGATATAATTAAAACAGCTGCTTTAACAATCGATTTGAAGGGTACAGAAAAATACCCAGTACTTGATAAAGAAGAGAAAGGTTTACTATCCATATTCTTACTTGGGTTTTTAGGAGGTTTGATAGCCTTATTGACACCCTGTGTTTTTCCAATGATTCCA
Organism: Flavobacteriaceae bacterium; assembly: GCA_016763715.1. The sequence continues at coordinate 450 of JAESTG010000084.1, read as the reverse complement.
TTGACAGTTAGCTTTTTCACAAAGAGCGCACAAAATAAAAAGAAGGGACTACGAGATGCTATCATGTATGGGTTTTTCATTTTCTTAATTTATGTTTTATTAAGTATACCTTTTCATTTGTTGGATTCGCTTGACCCCGAAATTCTGAATAATATCTCGACAAATGTGGTTCTAAATGTCATTTTCTTTGTCATATTTATCGCTTTTGCTTTTTCCTTTTTTGGATATTTCGAACTTACATTACCAAATTCTTGGAGTTCTAAAATGGATAAAAAGGCAAATACTTTAGGAGGTATGCTTGGCATATTTTTTATGGCCGTTACGCTTGCTATTGTTTCATTTTCATGTACAGGGCCTATCTTGGGAACACTCCTTGGAAGTTCGTTGACGAGCGACGGTGGCGCCATGCAGTTGAGTATGGGAATGGGAGGATTTGGATTGGCGTTGCCC
>JAESTG010000083.1 GCA_016763715.1 Flavobacteriaceae bacterium | reverse complement strand
TCCTTTCCAGCGCTACCGACATCTCGGCCCCGCTTATCATCAGCGCTACCGGTAAATCCGATGCCGCTTATCTGCCGTTTGATTATAGGAAGGCTGAAACTGAAAACGAGCTTTTAGGTGACATTTTTTTGACAATACGGCCATTTAGAGCTGTATTTTCCCGACTGCCGGTCAAATGACTAGAGATGGAAGACGACCACGCCAAAGCAGGCCCAATTAACAGGCGCAAGACATCATCGGGACCAAAGGTGTCAGGAATTCAGAAATAATGGGATGTGTCGTCAAAGGGACTGGCGGAGAGGAAGGGATTCGAACCCTCGATACGCTTTTGGCGTATACACACTTTCCAGGCGTGCGCCTTCGACCACTCGGCCACCTCTCTATTAAATTCTATTATAACCGCCCTGATTAAGGGCTGCTAAATAACAAAAAAATGCGTTTACCTCCATGAAATAAAAGAATTATTTATAACATTTCACCACGCAACGAAGTCTCGAACAAAGTCTTAAAACTCCTTACAGGAACTTGCTCTCCTAACATATACATTAATTTCGCCAAAGCTGCCTCTGTAGTTATATCTTTTCCTGAAATAATCCCCATTTCCTTTAACGCAATACTAGTTTCATAAATTCCCATGGTTACGCTACCTCCCGAACACTGGGTCACATTAATTACGGGAATTCCTCGTTTCTGCACTAAATCTAATTGTTCTAAAAACCAAGGCTCGTTAGTGACATTACCACTACCATATGTTTCTAATATGATTCCCTTAATCTTAGAAAAAGAAAAAAGATGTGCTATAGTTTCCTTTGAAACACCAGGAAACATTTTTACTAATAGTATATTGGAATCTAATTTTTTATGTACTCTGAATTTTCTACTCCGATTAGGTTTTAGTAAAGCATCACTATTAAATAACAAGTGCACACCACTTTCAGCCAATGCAGGGTAGTTTCGTGATGAAAAAGCTTCGAAATGTTCTGCCGTGATTTTTGTGGTGCGGTTCGCTCTATATAACTTATACTCAAAATAGAGCCCTACTTCAGTTACATTGGGGTTTCCATTTTCATGATAGGCCGCTATTTGTATAGAAGTAATTAAATTCTCTTTAGCATCGGTTCGCAAGTCACCTATAGGTAATTGAGAGCCTGTAAAAATCACAGGTTTAGCCAAATTCTCCAACATAAAACTTAAAGCAGAGGCTGTGTACGACATAGTATCACTTCCATGCAACACGACAAAACCATCAAAGTCCTCATAATTATCTTCAATAATAGTGGCAAGATCTATCCAATAATCTGGATTCATATTTGAGCTATCAATGGGCTTAGTAAAGCTTTGAGTTTCAATACTGCAATCCAGCAGGTTAAGCTCTGGGATGTGTTTTAACAGGTCGTTAAAATTAAAATTCTTCAACGCCCCTGTCCTAAAATCCTTAATCATTCCAATAGTACCACCAGTGTATATGAGTAATATTTTAGTTGAGTTTTTCATTTTATGAGTACGATTAAATTCCGAATACCTCTTTTGAATTATGAGTGGTGATCTTTGCAACCTCTTCTTCCGAAATATCATATATACTGGCCACTTTAGCACATACTAAAGCCAAATAGCTACTTTCATTTCGCTTTCCACGATAGGGAACAGGTGATAAATAAGGAGCATCTGTCTCCAACACGATGTGTTTTATATCTATTTCATTCAAAAATTGATCAATCTTTCCATTCTTAAATGTAACTACTCCCCCAATACCAAGCTTCATATTAAAACTAATAGCCTTTTTTGCCTGCTCCAAAGTTCCAGTAAAGCAATGAAAAATTCCGAAGAGATCATCATCATGTTCCGTTTCTAATACCTCAAAAATTTCATCGAAAGCTTCCCTACAATGAATAACTATAGGTAATTGATACTTTTTAGCCCATTGTATTTGCTTTTTAAATGCTGCTTTCTGTATTTCCAAAGTATTGGTATCCCAATATAAATCTATACCTATTTCACCAACTGCATAAAAACTACGAGCTTCCAGTTGAGTCTCAACGAGTGCCAACTCTTCCTTATAATTATCCTTAACGGAAGTAGGATGCAACCCCATCATTAAAAAGGTTTCGTTAGGATAAGCCGCTTCCAAGAAAAACATTGCTTCTGTATAACTAGAATCTATGGCAGGTATAAAGAAACGACTGACACCAGCATCGATGGCGCGCTGCATCATATCCTTTCGATCTTCATCAAATGCTTCACTATATAAATGCGTATGTGTATCTGTCAACATGGAGGCAAAGCTACCAATTAGTTGGCTATCTTTGAAAAAAAACGTGACATCACTTCGAAAATTTTTAGAAGACCAAAACTTCAAAAGAATTCCTCTTAAAAAACTTAAAACTGGTCATTATCAACTTAACTTGAAGATTAACGGGGTCTCTGGAGATTTCATTCTGGACACGGGCGCCTCCACAAGTTGTATTGGGTTTGAGAACATTTCTCACTTTATGCTCAATTCCGAAGAAAGCGAAATAAAAGCCGCAGGGGCTGGAGCCCTTGACATGGAAACTAAAATTGCAAAAAACAATCTTTTGGAAGTGGAAGGATTAACCGTTAGGAATCTTGAGATTATAATTTTTGATCTCTCTCACGTAAATGAAGCATTGCAGCAGGTTAACGAAAAAAGAATTCATGGAATCTTGGGGGCTGACTTACTAAAGGAATTCCGTGCAATAATTGACTATGGCCGAAATTGCTTTTACATCCGCTAATTTTTTAGTTTAGTAATTAAATTTTGCTATATTTATCTTTCTCCCTTAAAATCAATATGCTGAAGGCAAACCTACAATTAATTATTCCCGTTTTTATGTGCGTTTTTATATTAAAAACTAGCGCGCAGGATAGAACCCATTTCAAGTCCCTCCTAGAAAATGCAAAAAATCCGCAGGAAAAGTTAGCCGCCCTTGATTCTTTAACCGACCCTGAGCTAAGTGCTGATAATATTGACGAATTCATTGAATATAGTTTGTCATATATTGAATTAGCTAAGGAAATGGACAGTATCGAAGCGGCATCAAAAAAGATGATTCATGTAAGCCATGCACTTATTTCAATCAAAAACCAACCTCGAAAAGTACTCACACTAATAGACGGGCTTTTGGCTCGTAAATACGCTATTAAGAATCCGCGCGTGTTAGGAAATTTATACCTAAAACGGGGTGGAGCAAACACGAGATTAGATTTACAACAAGCCTTAGTAGATTATGAAAAGGATATTCAAAATTATGGAGACAATGACTCTTTATTTGTTGCCGACGCATATTTATTTAGTGGCCATGCATATTCCAATCTAGGGAAATTCGTGCCTGCTGGGGAAAACTTTCAAAAGGCATACGAATATTTTGAAGCTCTTAAGGATTTTGAGTATATGTTTTACTCGCGGCAGGGAGTTACCACCATGTTTAGCATGAATGGCTTTTATGATAAGGCAAAAAAAGAGCGTGATAAAAACATTGAAAAAATACAGGAACTAGGGTTAGACCACCATTTAGTGGTGGTTTATTATAATCAAGCTTTAGATTATAATAAATTAGGGGATAAAGACCTTTATTTAGAATACCTTCTGAAAGCGGAAAATGCTATTAAACTAGTGCTAGAAGACTATGTCAATACCTGGAACAAAATTCTTGTGTACACTAGTTTGACTGAATATTTTGCAAAGGAAAACAACATTGAAAGGGCAGAGGCATATCTAGCACTTCTAACTTATAATTTTGAAAAAGCACCAGATGACCTTATAAATCAAGTGAACTATTTTGGTGCCATGGCACACTATTATTATGCCATTAACAACAATAAAAAGGCACTACAATTTGCTAAACAAAAATTAGAAATCTCAAAAAAAATAGGCTATGAAGAAGTGATTTTAGACGCCTATGAAATCCTCGCTACAGTTTACGAAGCTAATGGCAATTACAAGCTAAGCCTTGAAAATAGAAACACCTTCATCGCCATAAAAGATTCAATTTATAATAAAACGACCGCCAACAAACTTGCCTATTATCAAACACTCTACGAGAGTGAAAAAACGGAAAACGAGCTTATAGAAAAAAATACTAGTATTCAATTATTGGAAAAAGACAATGAATCTTCAAAAAAACGATTAATTTATAGTGTAATAGCTCTTCTTTCTATCTTCGGAATGGTGCTCCTCTATAGAAATAGAATGCGCATCAAAAGTAAAAAAAATATGCAAGAGCAATTTAGCCAAGAGCTCTTGGTATCACAAGAAGAGGAAAGAAAACGTATCGCCAAAGATCTTCATGATGGATTGGGGCAAAGATTGCTTCTTATAAAAAATAATGTACTTCAAACTCAAGATGAAGACACCAAAAAACTAGTGGAAACTGCCATCGAAGAAGTACGATCTATTTCACGAAACTTACACCCTTTTCAATTACAAGAACTTGGCATTACTAAAGCCATAGAACACACTGTAAATCAAATAGACGAAAACACTTCCCTTTTTATTACTTCTGAAATAGATAATATTGATAACATCTTCGATAAAAAACAAGAGATTAATCTTTATCGAATAATACAAGAATCACTTAGCAACGTAATAAAACACGCCAGTGCTGAAGCTGGAAAAGTTGTTGTAAAACGACATCCACATATGGTGAATATTAGCATCCGAGATAACGGTGTTGGTTTTGACTTTTCTGAGAAATTTGAAAACATAAAATCACTAGGACTGAAAACTATGCTAGAGCGAACCAAATTTTTAAATGGACAAATGAAAGTACATTCTAAAAAGAATAGAGGCACATTACTTGAATTTCAATTTCCTACAGCATGAAAAGTAAATCCATTATAATAGCAGACGACCACCCTCTTTTATTAAGAGGTCTCACCGATTTTTTAGTAGAAAAAGGATATAACTTTATTGGTGGCGGCACTAACGGTCGTGAAGCCTTTAATCTCATCAACAAATTACGTCCCGATATAGCGATACTCGATATTCAAATGCCATATATGTCTGGTATTGAAATAGCCAAGAAGTGCAATAGTAATAATGTAGACACTAAAATCATTCTAATCACATTTCACAAAGAGAAAGAACTCTACGAACAAGCAAAGGACCTCAATATATTTGGATATATTCTAAAAGAATTTGCTTTGGAAGAAATTGAAAACTGCATCCATACCGTATCACAAGGAATTCCTTATTTCAGCCCAAAAATAAAAGAACTATTAGGCACTAACTCTCTTGAAGACGGATCACTTAATGTGCTTACTCCTTCTGAAAAGAAAATTCTGAAGCTCATTGCGAAGGATAAAACCAATAAGGAAATTGCCTCATTACTTTTTATCTCCTATCGTACTGTTGAAAAACACCGAAGCAACATTATCACAAAACTTAAGCTAGAACAAAAAACCAATAGTTTACTCATTTGGGCTAAGGAACATCAAGATAAGCTTCAATAAAATTTACGTGTTAGTACGTATTTTTGAATCCATATAAATTACCAATCTTTACAGTATGGAAGAAGGAACATTACTCCATGAGATGAAGTTGAAAAAAGAACGGAGCGGAAGGTTATTTTTCTATGTATTGATACTCGTCATTGTGAGTGTCGTCTTACTTAATGTAATTAATTATATTGTATCATATTCATGAATTAATTATAACAACTAACTAGGTTAAATAAAAAAACCCGACATAATTGTCGGGTTTTTTTATCTTATAGATAACCTTATTAAAGCTCTAACGCCTCTTTTATATCATTATTCATTAACAATTCGGTTGGATCTTCTAGTGCTTCTTTCACTGCCACTAAAAAACCAACAGATTCACGACCATCGATAATTCTATGGTCATAACTCAAGGCAACAAACATCACCGGCGCGATTACAATCGCTCCGTCTTTCACCACAGGTCGCTCCACAATATTATGCATCCCCAAAATTCCAGATTGAGGCGGGTTGATGATTGGCGTTGATAACATACTTCCAAAAACGCCTCCATTTGAAATAGTGAAAGTTCCTCCTGTCATTTCATCTACCGTAATCTTCCCGTCTCTTGCGCGAATAGCCAATCGTTTCACTTCCCTCTCCACTCCGCGGAATGTCAAATTTTCTACATTTCTAATTACAGGAACCATCAATCCCTTCGGCCCAGATACGGCAATTGAAATATCTTTAAAATCATGTTTTATTTGATAATCTCCATCAATCATAGAATTCACATCTGGATACAACTCCAAAGCTCGAACTACTGCCAGTGTGAAAAATGACATAAAGCCTAACCCAACACCATGCTTTTCTTTAAACGTTTCTTTATATTCCTTTCTTAAAGCGAAAATAGGTCCCATATCCACCTCATTAAAAGTGGTTAACATGGCAGTCTCATTCTTCACAGACACCAATCGCTCAGCAACCTTACGACGCAACATCGAAAGTTTTTTACGCTCCGTTTTTCTCTCACCATCACCTGATGTACCCATAGAAGGAACTGCATTCTGAGCATCACTCTTTGTGATTCTGCCATCACGCCCCGTTCCTTGAACATCTTTTACATCTACCCCCTTTTCACTTAAAATCTTCTTAGCAGCAGGAGAAGGAGTTCCAGTGGCATACGTATTTGACGAAGCAATAGGTGCTTCAGACACAACCGCTTTTAGTGCTTTGTCACTTGTTTCAGTTGCAACTGAACCGCCCATAGGTTTTGGAGCATCGGTGTCTATCAAACAAACAACGGCACCAACTTCAACAGCATCACCTTCTTCAGCTTTCAGTGTAATAATACCACTTGCTTCAGCAGGCAATTCTAATGTTGCTTT
>JAESTG010000039.1 GCA_016763715.1 Flavobacteriaceae bacterium | reverse complement strand
TTCCTAAATTTTTTCACAGCTCCATCCGTTTTCAGCGATGATGTCCAATATTTTTGGCAATGCAAATTGCATATTCTTTTGAGCCCTTAAACTATCGTGAAACACGATGATGCTCCCTGGCTGAATACTTTCGGCAACATTTTTGAAACATTTCTCTTCTGAAACAGTTGAGTCAAAATCGGCACTAAGTACATTCCACATGACAATTTGATATCCTTTCTGCTGAAGTGTTTTTGCCTGAGCTGTTGTAAGGCGACCATACGGAGGTCGGAACAGGCCGTTATTTACAATGGCATCATTTTCTTCCGAAGTAATTATACTCTTTCCCAATGCAAGTAACTCTTTTTGCATGGTAGTTTGCGACTTCTGTACGTTTTCACTGTACGATTTTTGCTCAGTTTTCCTTCCGTTTAAGTGATTGAAAGTGTGATTACCTACTGCGTGGCCTTCCGTAATAATTCGTCTAAAAATTTCAGGATATTTTACGACATTGTCACCAATGCAAAAAAAGGTGGCTTTAGCATTGTACTTTTGTAGTGTGTCCAAAACCCAAGGGGTGACTTCTGGAATGGGGCCGTCGTCGAAGGTGAGGTATATTTTTTTTTCTGAAATGGGAAACGCCCAAATTCGCTTCGGAAACATCCGTTGTACGAATTTGGGCGTTTTTACCAAATAGGTTTTCATTTATTATTCTTGCGGTTCAGCTGAGCTGCTATCATTCAGCATAGAATCTAAGAATTGTTCGGTAAGACGTTCGCGTCTTAAGAACTCGGTGTCTATGTCAATTCCTACTCTGGAAAAGAAACCTCGAAAAGGATTCAAATAATTCAAAAACTTCTTTTTCTCTTGGTCATAGTATTCGGGAGTGTCGAAAGTATAGGTTAATTCAACCAAGCTCTCGTACTGATTCATTTTAGAATAAATATCTTCAATCATGTCACCTTGGGTTTGTAAGTCCAAACCACCATAATATTTAAGATATTCTTGCAGTTTTCCAGATACGTCTTCATATACTTTTCTAGCTTTTTCGGTTTTATCTATTTGATAGTAGCTAGCTACAAAAGGTTCTACGAGTGAGTAATATTCAAAATATTCCACGGGCATCTTTTTCATGGCCAAATCAAGAATGGTTTCTGCTTTTTCTTTTTTTCCTTCTTTAATTAATGTTTCCGCTAAACGGGCCAAATTACTACGATAGGTAATTCCATTTCTACGTGTTTCTGTATCATGGTACACATAGGATTCTCCACTGTTTCCCCAATCCCAACTCATCACAATACCGTACATCTTGTCACTATCAATACGGCCCATTTCAAATGGGTTTCGAGGGTTCACTGGGGTGCGAATAGGCACTAATTTATACACAACTCCATCCAGTTGTAGGTAATCTTTCATCCATAGATAGTCATCGTTTCCAAAGGCACCACCACTAAAATAAATAGGGCGTTCCCAATTGTTATTCGCGATGATATCGAGCATTAATAGTCGGTTTTTGTAAACGAAATCTCCACTTAGTTTAATATCTATATATGGAACAATTTTATCTGCATCCTTTTGTGCAACCACCCCATTACGAAGGACGGCTTCTTTATCCACAGGAATTCTAAAAGTTTTGGATGGAAATGAACTAATCATTTGACCGCTATTCAATTCAACTTTGGTGATTGTGCTTTCACTTCCCACCCAGTTCATCCATGTTTTTATATCTATTATGCCTTCGTTTTTTATTAGATCTTCAATAGAGGCACCGTTGTCTTTTAAGAATTTGAGTTCTTGCAATCCCTCAGGATGTTTTGTTCTAAAGGCTTCTTGAGAGATCTCTTTTTTCTGAAGTTTGTCGAAATCGGCAATAACTTCTTTGAAATCGGTGCCATTAAAGGCAATGACATCTCGGGTGCCGTAGGTGTATTTATCATGCGTAAGTTGGGACGGAACAGGGTCACTAGTAAACGCCTTTTTCTTCATATCGTCAATGTACCAATCTGTCTGAAACAAGCTAGTGTTGACAATACGAACATCTTGCCGATATTCTTCAATATTTTGTTGGTACCAAAGCGCAAAGGTGTCGTTATCTCCAATGGTAAATAAGATTCCATTATCGACACAGGAGTCCAGATACATACGCCCCATTGAGTTGGCTGTGCGACGATTAGAACGATCGTGATCGTCCCAGTTTTGAGTCGCCAGAAGTACGGGTGCCGCTAGCAAAGTGGCACCTAAGACTATTGGAATTGCTGTTTTTGGTTTTACGTAATCTTTAGCCACTTCGTATAAGGCATACACTCCATATCCAATCCAAATAGCAAATACATAGAAAGATCCCACTAGTGCATAATCTCGTTCTCGAGGTTCATAAATACGTTCGTTGAGGTATACTTTCAGGGCGAGTCCTGTAAATAGGAAGAATACAAATAGGACCCAAAAACTTTTCTTATCATTTTTACCATGGAAAACCATACCTAATATTCCGAGGATGAGAGGGAGAAAATAATATGTATTTCTGGCTTTGTTGTTTAGGACATCACCTGGAAGATCATCTTGGGAGCCCAGGTGTAATTGATCTATAAAGGAAATCCCACTAATCCAGTTTCCGTTAAGGTTCCCTCCTTGACCTTGCACGTCGTTTTGTCGTCCTGTAAAGTTCCACATGAAATAGCGCCAATACATATAACTGAATTGATGCTGAAACATATATTTCATATTTTGCCCGAAAGAAGGTTTTTTGATATCTAAAAAGGGCCCAAAATCGGTTAAAAACTTGTTATAGTCGTCTCCATCAACCCGACCCAAGGCGTGCATTTCCTTAAATTTTTTAACTTCCTCAACCAATCGAGGTTCATCTCTATACTCTCTTTTAATACCGAATTCAAGTCCGCCAATAAACCCTAAATAGTTGGCATTGTGCTCTAAGCTCCACATCCGTGGAAGAAATGCCTTTTGATTGTCATCTGTATTTTGTCCCGCATTTTTATAATCGTTTACGATTACATATTTACCTGCTTTATGGTCTTTTTCATATTTGGGTTTGTCGTCTTTATACGGGTTGCTGGCATCTAGTCCTACATAGGATTCTGTGAACTGCGGGCCGAAGAACAAATGCGTTTCTGGATATTGTTCTCTATTGTAATAGGCGAGTAATTCGCGAGCATTATTTGGATTGTTTTCATTAATAACCGTTCCGGCATTGGCACGAATAGGGAGCATTAACCAACTTGAAAAGCCAATAAAGATAAAGAGGACACAAAGTATTAATGTGTTGTACATCACAAACCCATTCTTCCGAGTATATTTTAAACCGAAGTAAAACAAGGCGATAAAAGCCAATCCTGCGATGATTGTCCCGGAATTAAATGGCAGCCCAATACTATTGACGAAGAATAATTCTGAACCGCTAAAAAGCTTCAGAGTTACGGGTAATAGCAATTTAAATATAAAGAGTAAAATCGCTACAGTTACGATGTTAGCAATAATAAAATTCCGAACCGTTACTTTTTTATATTTTTTGAAGAAATAAAGAAATCCGATGGCTGGTATGGTTAGTAATCCCATGAAATGCACCCCAAAGGAGAGTCCAATGATAAAAGCAATTAATATGAGCCAACGGTCTCCACGGGGAGTAAACATTTCACGCTCCCAGCGCAGTCCACAGTAGAATAAAATGGACATGATACAAGCGGCAGCAGCATATACTTCAGCCTCTACGGCACTGTACCAAAAACTGTCTGTAAATGCAAATGCAAGAGCACCAACTGCGGCACTTCCTATTATGGCTATTTGATTGTTATTGTTAAGTTCATTGTTCTTCTTAACCAGATTTGTTAGTAATATGGTTAGGGACCAAAACATGAATAGCACCGTAAAAGCACTTGCGAAAACGGACATTAAATTAATGGTCAAAGCAATACTAGTGACATCCATCGCAAAAATGGAGAAAAAGGCACCTAGTAACTGATATAGTGGAGCTCCTGGTGGGTGACCAACCTCCAAATTACTTGCGGTGGTAATATATTCACCAGCGTCCCAAAAACTTACGGTGGGTTCTACAGTGAGCCAATAGGTTAAAAGGGCTACTGCAAAGACAAACCATCCTAAGATTTTATTCCATTTGTTGAAGTTGAAATCGGTCATAGATGTTACTAATTTTCGTTGGCACGAATTTACTAATAATATGGATATGCATCTTATAAAAAAATGCTAACGTAACCAGTTAGACATTTATTTTAGAGAAAAGGGGGTGGAAAATGGTACTAGACCTATTTTTTCGTCTTTGAAGCTTGATTTTGGTGGAGAAATAAATTTTTTAGAGGACTAAAATTTACGCTTAGGGCTGAATATCACATTTTTTATAAAAATTGTTTGTGTGTCCCAAAGTTTGTATTAAATTTGCATCCGTTATTACGGTAATGGCCCATGGTGTAACTGGCAACACGTCTGTTTTTGGTACAGAAGAGTCTAGGTTCGAAACCTAGTGGGCCAACTTTAAAATCTCATAAGGAACTGATATTCAGTTCTTCGTGAGATTTTTGTTTTTTATGTACGTACTTGAGTGCGTGTTTTTTTTGTGATTTCTTTCATTGGAAATGGTTATCTTTGGGTTATTCTCCCCTCTAATTTTTTAAGTATAGTTGTTTTTATCCCTTCAAATTATCGGGATATGGACCATAATATTCGTCTTATTACGAGTTAGGTGCAAGCGGAAAAGCCAGCCGCACAAACAGCACATTTGTTTTTTGCCAACGCTCAACCAAAATGAGGAAAGCCGTAAATT
>JAESTG010000082.1 GCA_016763715.1 Flavobacteriaceae bacterium | reverse complement strand
TATTGCGACTTTAGATGAACTAAACAAGCACATAAGTGAATTAAGAAAAGCGTTAAAGGATTTAGATTAAGTAAATCAATAACATAGCACTTTGAAGATTCGTTTCGATAAAATTTGTTTTATTTAAAAATGTTCCTTCTTAATGGTTGCTGAAGCGAGAAGGCCTATTTTTAAAAGTTCGAATCTGTTTTCAGAATTACTCATTTCAATAAGGCTTTCCACGTCTTCATCTGTGTAAACTTTATCTGAAGGCAAAGCATTTAAAGTATCCAAAGTAATAGGGAAGTTATATCTCAAGTATTTGATTTGTGGTTTCCCTCCTATGTAATCTCCATCCAAACCATTCATTTCCATATCGATATTTACAGCAGTTGGCGAATTGGACAACCACTGCATCATTATTTGGTTTTGCCAACTAGAATCTTGCATCAACATATTGGGTACATTTTTGGCCCAATCCATCATCCAACTGTCTTCAATTTCGCTAGTCTTTTTAGAAAAAATACTATATCCTGTTCCCAATGAGACCACTTCCAATTTATCTTCACCCATCTCCCAACCAAAAGGAAATCCTTTAAGTGTAGCAACCATTAACAAAGTTAAAGAAGGATTGTTGGCCATGCTAACTCCCCCATCCACAAATGCTCCTGTTTGTCCATTTCCAACATCAATAAGCTGAGGAACGAAATAGGTTGGTGCTGCACTACTTGCTCGAATAGCCTTCCACAATGGAATATCTTTATTTCGTCCTATTTCTGAATCATAAAATTTACCGTCAGGATGATTTATAATGGGCCATGTGCTATTAGTATCGGCTCTTTTTGCAACTATACAAAGGCCTGTCTTTACCTCTGGCCCACCCAGTAAAATATCTCCAAATGTTTCCTTTAAACTTTGCTCCAAGATGGAATAGTCATAATTAGCCTTCAAAAACTTCCAAGTCTCCCATGGTTTCCAAAAGCTTCTTTTCTTGCCAAATATCTTTCCTCCAAGCTTCAGATAAAGATCTGTAATTTCATCTACTTCCATACCAATAGCCAATCCAGCAGCGATGATAGATCCTGTGGAAGTTCCTCCAATCAAATCAAAATAATCGCTGAGCAATAAATTAGGATTGTTTTCTTTCTCTCTTAAAATAGTTTCAATCTTTTTGAGGTATCCTAGAGTTAGTGCTCCTTTAATACCTCCTCCATCACATGACAAAATTCTTTTGGGTCCATTGGACGGATCTAAATGTTCAGCTAATGTTTTCATAGAAATTGGTTATATATATTCATTAAATGCTTTAATTAAATTTGAAAGATCCTCATCCTGAGTATGATTGCCTTCTCTTGCTTTTTGAATTATCTCCAAATTATTAAGCGTAGACTCTAACATCCATGTTTCATTGGGAGGGATAATGGCTATAGCATCGGAAAGGTTTTCTGTGGCCGCTTCATAGTCTCTTTTTAGAATATTTAATTCGCTTTCGGCAGCAAAATCCCAATAACTTGGAATCGTGCCTTCCATTTTCCTTTTGTTCGCAAATTGAACGATGGGTAAATACTCATCTAACGACTTTTGGTCTCCCTTCAATTCATAAAGTGTCACCAAATTCACACCTGGATAAGCATCTCTCCAATCAGCATCAAACCCCTCTTTATAACTCTTTATTGCCTTAGTTAAATAGCCAGCAGCCTCAAGTTTATTACCCTTCTCTTTAGCGACTTTATACAAATCTTTGTAAACTCTACCTAAAATACCATTAGTCTCTGGATCAGGACCATACTCTTCAATAACACCTTCCAGAACTAGTTGAGCTTGCTCAGGATTTCCTGAACGATTGTAAGCAAAACCTAATTGCTCTTGGACCAACTTCAACTTTTTAAGCGGTGCATCCATCTCCTCATAACATGCTAACATTTCATCCCAGGCTTTTACACCTCGTAGTGAAATAAAAAGATCAATAATCACTCCAACAGATTTTTCATTAATGGGTTGCAATTGCTTATACATTTTCACAACCGCATCTTTACCTTCTTTTCGAGCCTTAAAAAGATCATCTTTCACATCATTTTCATAAACCGCCTGTTTTCTGAAAGCATCGGTCTTTTCATGCGAAAGGTTGTGAGATACTTTCCAGCCATCGATTAACTGAAATACAGGGCTATCTACATTCCCTTGACCTTTAGCAGCATTTAAATGCGTTACCAACATATTTATGGTGGCTTCAATATTTTCTAATTTCCCATGCCTATCTAATTTATACGGTAGTGTTCTCTGCATTTTTAAATCGAAGGGCAAATCGGCATCAAAGGCAAAAATAGGAATCGTAGTATGTCCCTTAATGGCATGTCGCAACCCCAATTCATAGAAAACATTCGCATTCAATGATGTTAAGTCGGCAATAGCGTAATCACAAAGAACTAAACGTTCATACATAGGTTTATGAATCGCACCGCCCAATAGTTCTTCATCTGCTCTAATGGGTTCTAAATCACATTTCTCTATCGCCTTTTTAATAAGTGCTTCGTATATATGATTGAAATCGACTTGTCTACCAAGGCTATCTGTCTTTATTCCGAAGGGCATCAAAACAAAACAAAGTGGCTTCATAATTTTAATTTTTTAATTTGACTTCCCAATGACTTTAGATTCTCTCCATAATCCCTATCTGAGTAAAAACGAGAATTAAACACAGACTTCTCATCCTTTCCTTTCAGGATGGTGTCTATTGGAATAATGGTTTTTGCAAGTTGAGCTGCAATCTTAAGTTCTGCTTTTTGCCAATCATTTTCTTGTCCAGAATTTATGGTAATTACAGCATCTGCTTCCGTAATGGACTCCTCAATATAATCTTGAATAGGGACTCCTGGTTCAATATCCGACCCTGAAGCTACGTCCATACCCAAATCGGTTAACATAGTTTCTAAAAGCTGAGCGGTTCGAGTGTCAATCTTAGAATAGGAAATGTATACTTTTTTGGGCGTCTCTTCCTCTAAGACACCTCTTTCTATCACATTTAAATCTTCATTTCCTAAAGAAAGCCAATGTGCAAGTTGTAATTCTTCTCCAGATTTTTTAGTAATCGTTATCTCTACTCTAAATTCACCCCAACCACTAGATTCTAATTTAAAATTAGTTGTTAGATCTGTGATTTTACGAACCCTATTTTTAAAAGTACTATGCAACAAGTAAACAACAGATTCAATTTCTGAAATATCACTATCACCACTTTCAATCCAAATGGCCCATTTGTAATAATCTTTTCGGGTCTCACTCTTCGTAGAACTCTGTGCTGTTATATATTCTTTAGAAAACATCATGGTGTTATTATTTTTATTCTTAAATCTCTATTGACCACATCAGAATCCCATATCCTATTATTGGTCGTTACTCTTATTTGCATTTCAGCTTTTTTGGTCACTCCATTGAGTAGTATACTAACGCCGCCAGGTCTTGGTATAACTACCGCTTCTTTCCATAATCCCCATTTCCCTCTTTTCCCTAAAAACCGATATTGTACGATGCCTTTCTTATCTGCATTTTCCCTAACAGCAGTCACAATATCCTCTGGCTCCAGTTGCGCTTCTATTTGCTCACCAAGTTGTAGCTTCCATCCAAAAATACTTTCAGAAATATCTAAAAGAGTGTCTGATAACTTCTCTGGATCGTACTGTAAAGATTCGAAGCCACCAAAAGGGGCCGCATTTGTCAATCCTTGCTCAATAATTGCTAACAAAGGCTTTCCAAGAGTTTGAGCAGCCGACCGTTCGTGAGAGACCCATTCATTGGTTTTTCCTGCCTCTCGTTTTGACAAAAATACAATTACGGCATCTGCATCTTCTATTCTTCTTTTAACCTCATCGATAACCAACTGCCCTTCCAATCGCCTGCCATCAATTACTTCTAAATCATGACTCTCAATAAGGCGCTTGAAACTTTCTACAACTGGAGCTATTTCATTGTCAAAATGATGTGAAAGAAAAATACTTTCCAT
>JAESTG010000081.1 GCA_016763715.1 Flavobacteriaceae bacterium | reverse complement strand
TCTTTGGAGGTCAATAGGGAGTCAAAAAAACAAGAAATGAAAAAGGCTTTTATTTTGGGTGCTTTCTTTGTATCGTTTGGTGCTTTTGGGCAGTTGTTTGGACCAAGGCAAGTAATTAACGAAGCGACGGGTGTTATTCGTGTAATCGAAGTTGCCGATATTGATGGGGATGGTTATTTGGATATTATAACAGGTTCATCTGCGGTCATTGCTTGGTACCGAAACATGGATGGACAGGGTAGTTTTAATGGCCCCCTTATCATCGATGAGGGTATGGGGCAAACCTTAATTTTTAATCTTGCCCCTGCCGATATAGACGGTGACGGGAATATAGATGTAGTGGTAAGCGATTTTGGTCAGGATATGGTGGTATGGTATCGCAATATGGGAGTAGGAGTTTTTGAGCCTTTACAATTAGTGGTTTCTGGTCTTAACGATGCAAGTGGTGTTACTCCAAAGGATCTGGATGGAGATAATGATCTGGATTTGGTGTTGGGGGTTTCTAATGGAACAGGGCTATATTGGGTAGAGAATATGGATGGGCAAGGAAATTTTGGACCTCTTAATGTGATTGATGCAAACATACCGCAAGCGCGAAATCAAGCGGTTGAGGATTTGGACGGCGATGGGGATCTGGATATCCTCACCAATTTGAGTGGGGGTGCTTCATGGTTCGAAAATGTTGACGGGCAGGGTAGTTTTAGCATCCAACATGCTATTGAGACAGGACCCTATGCCAATGTACTTGATTTGGTCGATATAGATGGCGATGATGATTTTGACGTTCTTTTACTTCCAGCAAATCAGGCACTATGGCGAGAGAATTTGGATGGTGCGGGAAATTTTGGCAGTGCGCAAATTATCAACGAAGGTGGGTTTTCAGATTTTCTAGCAGCCGAAGCAGGTGATCTAGACAATGATGGCGATATGGATGTCATTTTTTTGTCTTTCGAAAATTTAAAGGTGATCTGGCAGGAAAATTTGGATGGTCTAGGTAATTTTGGTCCTGCACAAGTGGTTGATGCCACCATTGCTAGACCAGCGCGTATTGCATTAGGAGATTTTGATAAGGATGGCGACCTGGATGCGGTTGTTAATTCGGTTATCGCAAATGGAGAAAAGATATTAGTATGGTATGAGAATCAAACCATACTAGGAAATGATGTGTTTGAACTTGATACGCTTCGCATGTCTCCCAATCCCGTAGGGGATTTTCTGTCCATCGATAGTCCTTACCCAATAAAGAGGGTTATAATTTATGATGCATTGGGGAGATGGTTGCAAGAAGTTGAGGAAAATTTTCAGCAAATTGATGTTGCTTCCTTATCGTCTGGACTTTTGTTTGTTGAAGTAGCAACTAAGAATACTAGGGTGATTAAAAAAATAGTGAAACTGTAAGGGTTAACTGTACTTCATCTTCCGAAGAATTCTTGTGGTTTCTTTATAGGATTGGTATACATTTCCCTTAATTTGTTTTAGAAAAGGTTGTGCCTCGACTAATTTTTCTTTGGCAGCTTCAAAGTCGTTCAGAAAACAAATGAGATAGGTGGCGGGTAAATGTTGTAGGTCCTTTTCATCCTGAGCGGTTAATGAAACCCCCTTTTTTAGCTTTTCAAGCAGGGCATTATTCGCATTATAAATATGATACAAAGTCCGTTTGTTGAATTGTGGTGGTTCAAAAATAAGCTGGGTTTCCATGTGGTAGGATCCATTTTCGTGAAATGTTATGGTAACCTCCTCCAATGGATAATAAAGATAACTTTGGTTCAAGCCTAAATGGACATATTCCGTAATTTTAAATACATCCTCAGAAACTGAGATGCTCACTTCATCTAAAGCAGAATAAAACAACCGAACCTGTTCGTTAATAAGCTCAATATCCACACGAGAATAATATACTTCATCCTTCACATGTTTTGTGTTTCCCGCCCAGCAAACGACAAATTGTTCTTTGAAAACTTTATAATGAGCATCAAGATCACTATGCCGGTTATTTATAAAATCGATGACTCCATCTAAGGTATGTTCTATATTGTTTTTGGCTTTGTTTTCTATAGATTTTACAATTTCAGAATTCACATCTTTTATTTCGATGTCAAAATCTTTAGGCATCGAAATACTCCCATCTCTCAGAAAAATAGACCCGCCCCAGTATTTCCAGATATTTTTCCGAAGCGAAGTAATTTCTCCCGTTGGTCTAATAGTAACCAATCCCACAACCTTACCATCGGGTAAATGAGGGAACATCACATTTTCGTAAGAAATTAAGGGGGCATTGGCTAAATAAGCATTTATCAAATTTTGAATTTTACTATCATCAAAAAAATCAACACCATTTATCTCATTCCCTTCGTCTTCCACACCAATAACTATGTAACTATTGTTGGCAGGGTTGCTATTGCTTAAAGCACAAATGTGTTTTAAAAATTTAGCTTTTCCTTCTTTGGTTCCTAGGTTTATTTTTCTCTTTTTATCATAGAAACTACTCTCATCATTATGAGCTAAGAGGTTTTTGATAAGAAGACGCTTGTTAATCATTTTTTACTGAAAGACTTATTCCTTGATAAGTTGCTCTTTCTGTTTTAGGTTTTATTTACGACAGTACTACTTGCTTGATCCAAACACATTACGGTCAAATCGGCAATATTTACATGGGGAGGACGGGTAACTGCAAACCAAATAATATCGGCAATATCTTCTGGGCGTAGTGGGGTGAAATTTTGATACACCTTGGCGGCTCTTTTGGTATCACCTTTGAATCTCACTTTACTGAATTCTGTTTCAACTAGCCCAGGATTAACAGCTCCCACTCGAATACCTTTTCCATTAAGGTCAAGTCGCATTCCTTGATTGATGGCATCTACGGCATGTTTGCTTGCACAGTACACATTGCCGTTTGGATATACTTCTTTTCCCGCGGTGGAACCAATATTAATAATATGACCTGATTTTCTTTTTATCATCTTCGGAATAATAGCTTTTGTGACATACAATAACCCCTTTACATTAATATCCATCATGGCATCCCAATCATCCAAATTCCCTCCTTGAAAAGAGTCTAATCCATGAGCATTACCTGCGTTATTAATTAGAATGTCTATTTCAGAAAAAGAAGAAGGTAAACTTTCAATGGCATTGAAAACTAGATTTCGATCTCGAACATCAAAATTTAAGGGATGTATTTCGGTAAGTTGCGATAATTCAGCAACCATGGCATCCAATCGTTCTTGTCGTCTTCCGCAGAGAATTAATCGTACTCCTTCTTTAGCAAATAACCGAGCTGTTGCTTGACCAATTCCTGAGGTAGCACCAGTGATAAGTGCGGTTTTATTACTGTTCATAGGGTAGTAATTGTTTTAATTAAGGCACTTTATGTCCTTGACTTTCAATGAGCATTCGAAACCAGTCTATTTCAGAAAGAGCGATGTTTTCAGTTTTCGCTGCTAGTGAAATACGCTCTTTATTGGTAGTCCCAATTACGGGGTGAATACCAGAAGGGTGTTTCATAATCCAAGCGAGTAACAATTGGTCCTTGGATGCATTATATGTTTGAGACAGTTCGTTCAAAAGCTTGTGAATACGCGTATTTTGCTCATTTTCAGATTTAAATACAGCACCTAACGGACTCCAACACATGGGGGTAATATTGGACAATTTCATGTGGTCTAAACTTCCATTGTGCATAGCGTCATGCATTGTAAGCGAAAATTCAATTTGATTGGCACTTACATTCGATTTGGTGGCAATTAAATCGGTTTGCGTTGGGGTAAAGTTGGAAACTCCAAAAGCTTTAATTTTTCCTTCGGAAGTCAATACGTCTACTGCTTTTGCAATTTCGTCGGGATGCATTAATGGACTTGGTCGATGAAGGAGGTGTAGATCCAGATAATCACATTGCAGATCTTTAATGGATTTTTCAGCACTCCAAATAATATAATCTGCGTCGTATTGATAATGCTTTACCGTATTATCCCGTGTTTCTCCAACGTATTGAATGCCACATTTGGAAATTAATTGAATACTTTCTCTCGGAATTCCACTTTCAGCAAAAGCATCTCCAAAATCTTTTTCGGTGGTATAATCACCATAGATGTCGGCATGATCGAAGGTGGTAATTTCATTATCGAGACAATGATGCAAGGTTGAAATCATCTCATTTTTAGTCAATTGCTTGCCCCAGGCGCCCCATGTCATGCATCCTTGGATTATTCTTGAAAATTTCTGTTTCATGTGTTATTTTTACGGCTTTCTAAAATTAGAAAATTGAAATTAGTAAAAAGTGGCTTAGCCCTTTTATTTACAATAACTTTTAACCAATTGTTAACATCAAATTTCACTAGAAATTTTCAATTTGCAGACCATTGAAAAATGTAATACAATTTTTGACACAAAATACTTATGGAAGAGACAGCTACTACGCTAGATATAGGGGCGTTAAACGAGAAAATCGAAAAAGAAAGTGCTTTTGTAGACTTACTTACCTTAGAAATGAACAAGGTAATTGTAGGTCAAAAGCACATGATAGAGCGATTACTTATTGGATTATTAGGTCAGGGGCATATCCTGTTGGAGGGTGTTCCAGGTTTGGCTAAGACATTGGCCATTAATACCCTGGCAAAGGCTGTTCATGGGTCGTTTAGCCGTATTCAGTTTACGCCAGACTTGTTGCCCGCTGATGTCATTGGAACGATGATTTATAATATGAAATTGAATGATTTCAGTATAAAAAAGGGGCCTATTTTCGCAAATTTTGTGCTTACGGATGAGATTAACCGAGCTCCAGCTAAGGTGCAATCTGCCCTGCTAGAAGCCATGCAGGAAAAGCAAGTAACTATTGGAGATAAAACGTTTATATTGGATAAACCTTTCTTGGTAATGGCAACCCAAAACCCTATCGAACAGGAAGGAACCTATCCATTGCCCGAAGCGCAAATTGACCGTTTTATGCTAAAAACGGTAATCAAATACCCTAAAATGGAGGAGGAGCAACTTATTATCCGTCAAAATTTAAAGGGAGAATATGCGCAAGTAAATCCCGTCGTTACTATCGACCAAATTAAAAGAGCGCAAGCAGCTGTTCGGGAAGTGTATATGGACGAAAAGATAGAAAAATATATTCTTGACATTATTTTTGCTACTCGTAATCCCGAGAATTACGGTCTCGATAGTCTCAAGCCTTTAATAAATTTCGGAGCTTCACCAAGGGGAAGCATTAACCTTGCAACAGCTGCTAAGTGCTATGCATTTATTAGGCGTCGAGGCTATGTAATTCCAGAAGATATTCGGGCAGTTGTTCATGATGTACTGAGACATCGAATAGGATTAACCTATGAGGCGGAAGCAGAAAATATTACTTCAGAAGATATCATTAACAAGATTGTTAACGTAATTGAAGTACCTTAATTTGGTATACAGTGTTAAGTATTGCACGGGCAGTACTTATGTCTTTTTGAATGCTGAACCTACGGCAAACTGCAACTGTAAACAGGTTACTTAAAAATGGATACTAAAGAACTTCTTAAAAAAGTACGAAAGATCGAAATCAAAACACGACGCTTAAGCGATCACTTGTTTGGTGGCGGGTACCATAGTACATTCAAAGGAAGAGGAATGACCTTTAGTGAAGTGCGCCAATATCAATTTGGTGACGATGTTCGTTCCATCGATTGGAATGTGACTGCTCGTTATAATGAACCTTTTGTGAAAGTTTTTGAAGAAGAGCGAGAGCTTACCATGGTGTTGATGGTGGATATTAGTGCTTCAGAACTTTTTGGAACGAAAACTCAATTTAAAAATGAAATTATTACTGAAATAGCTGCAACCTTGTCTTTTTCGGCCATGCAGAACAATGATAAAATAGGGTTGATTCTTTTTTCTGATCAGATTGAACTATTTATTCCACCTAAGAAAGGGAAGTTTCATGTACTTCGGATTATTCGTGAATTGATCGAATTTAAGCCACAAAGCAAAAAGACAGACATCTCTCAGGCTTTGAAGTATTTATCGAGTGTTATAAAAAAGAAAGCCATCGTTTTTGTGCTTTCTGATTTTATTACTGAAGGCTATCATGATACCTTAAAAATTGTGGCTAGAAAGCACGATGTTACGGGTATTAGAATTTACGATCGTCATGAGGAAACAATCCCTAATTTGGGAATGGTGCAGATGCAGGATGAAGAAACAGGGGAGCTCATGCTTGTGAATACAGGAGCTAAAGGAGTGCGTAGAAATTATAATGCCTACTACAGAGAACGAGTGACCGAGTTTAATGAGTCCTTTATGAAGAGTGGTGCTGGTGTGTTGAGCTGCCGTGTGGACGAAAGCTATGTAAAAAAGTTATTAGGATATTTTAAGAGACGCTAATTTGAGATGCTAGGATTGAAATTACATATTGCCAAGAATACCCTTTGCCATAAACTGCGATATCAATTGCTTGTGGTTTTATTTTTGGTAAGTGCTTCATTGATGGCGCAGGTAAAGTCTTCCATAGATACAACACTTATTAGAATAGGTGAGGAAATACAATATACAATCGAAGTTGAGGCAGATACGACAGCTTTAGTCCTATTTCCGGAAGGGCAAAGCTTCCAACCCATGGAGGTGATTGAATCTTACAAAGTGGATACTTCCTATTCACAGGCTAAATACCGATTGATTAAAAAATATGGTTTAACGCAATTTGATTCAGGAACGTATAAAATCCCTTCACAGCGGGTGATGATAGATGACCGTAGTTTTAATACCGATTCATCACTAGTTGAAGTACGTGATGTGCCTGTGGATACGACCCAGCAAAAAATGTTTGATATTAAGCCAACCATGGGAGTCGAGGAACCTCCATTGGATTTGTTATGGCTATTATACATCTTATTGCCGATTTTGGTACTTGGGGTGCTAGTATTCTTTTTATTCCGAAGAAAAAAATTAAGAGAAGAAAGAGAAAGGGAGCTCCCTCCTTATGAAGAAGCTATGGTTGCTTTGAAGCAGTTGGATGCTTCAGAATTTCTAAATGAGAATAAATCCAAAGCATATTATTCATCACTTACTGAAATCGTGAAACGTTACCTAGATCGTGAAGTGGATAACACAGCATTGGAAAGCACAAGTGACGAAGTAATTGAAAGATTGCATTTACATAAAGATGCTGGGCATTTCGATTTTGATCATGAAACTATTCAGAAGCTTGCTGCTATTTTTAGAAGAGCCGATTTGGTGAAATTTGCCAAGATGAAAGAGGAAATGGGTCAGGCAAGAATAGATCGATCTTCTATTGAAGAAATTATTAACGAAACTCAAGACGCACTTCCAGAACCAACGGAGGAAGAATTATTGCAAAATGAACTTTATGTTCAAGAACAAAAAAGGAAAAGACGCTTCAAACGATTGCTAATTGGAACTGGAACTGGATTTTTAATTTTAATAATAGCAACGGTTGTTCTAGCATGGACCTATGGTTGGGATAATTTGAAAGATACTGTTATTGGACACCCCACCAAGAATTTAGTAGAGGGCCAGTGGTATAAGAGTGAATATGGAATTCCAGCCGTGATTATGGAAACCCCTGTGGTCTTAAAGCGAACAGAGATTGAATTATCAAAAGAGGTTGCTTCCCAAATAAAGAACAACAGTACTTTTCTGTACGGAAGTATGGTCGACAGATTTTATATTGTCGTAAGTACGACTCAGTTTGTGCAACCTACTGAAGTGAATTTAGAACAAGCATTGGAAGAGGGGCTTGTCAATATGGAGCGGCAAGGAGCTAAAAACCTAATTGTAAAACGTGAATCTTTTGTAACCGATAAAGGAGTAAAAGGGCTAAAGGCGTATGGCAGCTATGAGCCTAGCGATTCGTTGGTAAAACCTGGATTGAAGCAAAACTATGAGCTACTTATTTTTGGACAGCAAGGTGCACTACAGCAAATTATTGTTGCGTATAATAATGATGATCGCTATGCCAAAGAAATGGTAGAACGCATCATTAGTTCGGTTGAATTAGAAATTCAAGAGGGGCAAAAAAACCTAAAAAAGAACAATAATGCAGAGTTTCGAATATGTAAATCCAGAATACTTTTGGTGCTTGCTTCTGCTGCCAGTACTTGTGGTATGGTATATATTAAAACGAAAAAAGCAAACGACTTCTTTAACTATTTCAAGTTTGAAAGGGTTTAAGACATCTAAAAACTGGTTGGCGAAATTACGTCCTATCCTTTTTGCCCTGCGCCTTATAGCGTTGGCCGCCATTATTGTGGCACTAACAAGACCAAGAGATGTAGATGAAAGCACAAAAATAAAAACTACCAGTGGTATTGACATTGTAATGGCTATCGATGTGTCTGCAAGTATGTTGGCGAGAGATTTAAAACCCAATCGATTGGAGGCATTGAAAAATGTGGCTGCTCGATTTATTAACGCTCGTCCTAATGATCGAATAGGACTTGTAGAATATGCGGGGGAAAGTTATACAAAAACACCCCTAACTAGTGATAAGGGAATAGTGTTGACCTCACTGAAAAGCATTAAATATAATACGATTATCGAAGGAGGTACCGCTATCGGAATGGGATTGGCAACTTCCGTTAATCGGTTAAAGGACAGCCGAGCCAAAAGTAAAGTGATTATTCTATTAACGGATGGAGTGAATAATTCGGGAGCAATCGACCCTAAAATTGCTAGCGAATTGGCTGTAGAGTTTGGGATTAAAGTATATACCATTGGTTTGGGAACTAACGGAACTGCTGTTTCTCCTATTGGTATTTTGCCAAACGGTAAGTTCCAGTATGGAAATATGCCTGTTCAGATTGATGAAGAACTCTTAATGGAAATTGCAAAGACTACTGGGGGAGAATATTTTAGAGCCATTAGCACTACTAGATTGAAAGAGATTTACGAACAAATTAATAAACTTGAAAAAACAGAAATAGAAGAATTTAAATTTAAAAGTTATGACGAAAAATTTCGCCCTATAGTGCTATTTGCTTTAATACTTCTAGGGATGGAGCTATTATTACGTTATACACTATTTAAAAGTTTCGTGTAGTTATGTACCAATTTGAAGAACCCATATTTTTTTATGTGCTTATTGCCATTCCTGTGATGGCAGCACTTTTTTTATTGGCTTTGCTTTGGAGAAAGCACACTCAAAAGAAGTTTGCCTCTACCGAATTGTTGAAGAAATTGGCTCCTAACCGATCCATATTTAAGTCGGTTTTGAAATTTTTAATTTTATCCCTTACACTTTTTTGTCTAAGTGTTGCTTTGGTAAATCCTAAAATTGGAACCAAGTTAGAAACTATTAAAAGGGAAGGTGTGGATATCGTTTTTGCTTTGGATGTTTCTAAAAGTATGCTTGCCGAGGATATTGCACCTAACCGACT
>JAESTG010000080.1 GCA_016763715.1 Flavobacteriaceae bacterium | reverse complement strand
ATTTTAAATGCAGATGACGATTTGGTTTACGATATGCGCAGAGGTATTAATTGTAACTTGGCTTTGTTTTCCATGGATGAAAATAATCCAAGGGTACAAGCTTTACAGCGAAAAGGAGGTATTACCGCTGTTTATGAAAACGGTTACGTAACCATATGTCGAGGCACTTGGAAAATGCGAATCATGAAAGTTGAAGACATTCCGCTAACCTATGGTGGGAAAGCAACATTTATGATTCAAAATGTGCTGCCCGCTATTCTTACGGCCAATATTAGAGGTATCAGTATTGAGGATATGAAGGCTGCATTGGAAACGTTTATACCTTCTGCAGCTCAAACGCCAGGAAGGCTAAATTTATTCGAATTTGAAAATTTCACGATACTACTGGATTATGCTCACAATCCTGCTGGTATGAGAGCACTTCAGCAGTTTACGGACAACTTGGATTGTACTATGAGGGTAGGAATTATTGCTGGAATTGGTGATCGACGTGTGGAAGATAACAATGAAATGGGCGGTATCGCAGCCGAAATGTTTGATGAGATTATTATTCGACAGGACAAGAGGTTACGAGGGAAAACAGAAGAAGAACTTATTAAAATGTTAGACGATGGTATCAAATCCAAAGATCCGAATAAAAAGATTACTATAATTCCTTCAGAGAAGGAAGCTATTACTTATGCTGTGAATAATGCTGTAAAAGGGTCGCTTATTGTTTTATGTAGCGATGTGATTCCAGATGCTTTAGAATTGGTTCAAAAGTTTAAAGCGCAAGAAACCAGCGGAGAAAAAGTATTTGCAAGTTGATTATTTCTTCGGAAGAATAAATAGAAAATCTTAATAAATTAAAGAAGGCCGTCCGTATAAAGACGGTCTTTTTTTGAATACCCCGAAGAATCTAAACAGTATGAATGTATTGTGAAAATGGAAAAGCCACCACAATGTGATGACTTTTCGCCCCAAATTTGATTGACCCCTCCGTAAGGCTAGGTCAACCTACTTATGTATTTTTCAAAATTATAAAAAATAACGACTCAAACTGCAATGTGACCGTACTTTATAAGCGAATACGTAATAACACGTAGTAGTTATTTTATTGATAATCAGACAATTAAATAATTATAATAGGAATATACTTACAGGAATTAAGCTAAGTTTAGCATAAATTTAGCATAAAATAGACTCGATTATTTCTTTTTATTGAAAAAATCGGGCATTTTACTCTCATTAGTACCATTTGCATAGGTCGTTGTATAAAACCCTTCGTGAATGGAATAAGCACCAGTTTCCCCCTTTTTGTTCACCGCAATATAACCGACTTGAAAGTTTTCGTAGTTCTTATTTTTGGTGATTATTCTACGAATAGCCTCTTCGCAGGCTTTCTGTGGTGACATTCCTTGACGCATTAACTCTACAATTAAAAAGCTTCCGACAGTTTTTAACACTTCTTCTCCCAGACCTGTGGCCGTAGCACCACCAATTTCGTTATCTACAAACAGCCCCGAACCAATTATGGGTGAGTCGCCTACACGACCAGCCATTTTAAATCCCAATCCACTGGTGGTACACCCTCCAGAGATGTCTCCATTTTTATCGATGGCAAGCATTCCAATCGTATCGTGGTTTTCAATGTTTATTACGGGCTTATATTTTGCCTTTTTTGTCCAATTCTCCCAATCCTTTTTAGATTTTTCTGTTAGAAGATCCTCTCTTTTAAATCCTTGAGAAACTGCAAATTGCTCCGCTCCTTTTCCTGCTAATATTACATGAGGAGTTTCTTCCATCACTTTACGAGCCACCGAGATTGGATGTACAATATTCTGTAAATAAACTACTGCTCCGTAATCTCCGTCTTTATTCATAATACAGGCATCTAGCGTCACATTTCCATCGCGATCTGGCATGCCACCAATTCCTACACTTTGTCCTTCAGCATTTGCTTCCTCCACACCACACCCTTGTTCAATAGCATCAAGTGCACTTTTTCCTTCTTGAAGAACTTCCCATGCCTTGGCAGTGGCATCCTTAACATTCCAAGTGGCTATCACCATAGGAATAGAACCTTTATTTGCTGGTATAGCGATATTTCTTTCATCTTTTACCGTACCTTTTCCTTTGTCACAGGCCAACATAGATGCCGTTGTAATAATCCCAACACCACTTAAGGATGCATTTTGAATAAATTTTCTTCGCTTCATGGTTTACTTTATTTCAATTTCGTCTATAAATAGCCAAGCCGTTCCATTGTATGGAAAACCTAAATGCCATTCGGGTACTGGTCCTATGTTTTTAGCTACAATTTTCACATAACGTACACTGTAATTGTTTATGTTAAAACTGGCGTTTTCTATTTTTATTTCTTCGGAAGGATCCTCTGCATTAAATACGCTTTATGGTAATGATTTATGAAAACTATGTGCATTGTCAGACACATAACACTCTACTTCCGTAGGTAAAAATATCCAGCTTTTTTGGTCTTGTAGGAAATTCACGTTAATCGTTTCAATAGTCCTCACTCTTCCTAAATCTACAATGGCTATCACATCTTGGTTTTGATAGCCTTGCCAAGCTCCAGTTCTGAAGTCTCTAGCTCCTTTAATACCATCAATTAATGCGTCATTGCCTCCTGCACTATATTGGTTGGCAAATGATGTCTCTAGCTTAATACTCACATTGGGGTCAATTTTAAAGAATTCAGTGGTCAACGTGCTACTCTTTATCCCATTCCTTTCACTGTAAGTTTGAAGGATACTTTTTTCTGAAAGGATAATAGGCTCTTGGTATGTTATAAAATCCTCGCCATTCAAACTATAAAAGATGATTGCATCAACAACAGGTGAATCTAGTTCAATGATTGTTCCCGTTTTAAAAGCTACATCTCCTTTTGAAATGAAAGGCGCAGGAGTAATTTTGGTTTCGGTGATTTCTGTTTTTGGAATCTCATTATCTGTTGTTCCCCAATTGGTGGGTGTTGCACTCATCTTAAATTCCAAGTTTCCTCCGTCCATAATTTCATTGTGAAAGAGATAACTTCGGCCTAGCGGAAGCCCATTCAGTATTACTTCTGAAATGTATTTTTTTTCTTCGGAAATATCCACAGCGGTGATGGTAAACGTTTTTCCGTCTTCTAGATTGATACTTGCTTTTTCTACTATAGGAGCTCCAATAATGTATTGGTTGCTTCCTGGTGTTACGGGATAAAAACCTAAGGAACTAAAGATGTACCATGCACTCATTTGACCGCAATCTTCATTCCCACTAATGCCATCAGGGTTATTGGTGTACAATTCGGTTAAAATTTGTCGTATTTTCTCCTGTGTTTTGTGAGGTTTATTGACAAAATTATAGAGGTAAGCCATGTGGTGACTGGGCTCGTTGCCATGGGCATATTGTCCAATCAACCCTGTGATGTCTGCTTGGTCGCGTCCTGAAATCTTTGACTTGACAGTGAATAAACGATCCAAATGAGCCTCTAATTTGTCTTTACCTCCCATCATCTCCATCAATCCTGAAATATCTTGTGGTACATATAAACTATACTGCCAAGCATTGGCTTCAGTATAATTAAAATTTACTTCAAACGGATCAAAAGGTCCAAACCAAGTGTTTCGGAAACGCCCTTGCATAAATCCAGTTTCCGGATTGTAAACATTTTTATAGGATTGTGCTCTTTTAGAAAATTGCTGGTAAGGGTTTGTTTCCCCCATTTCTTTGGCCATTTGCGCAATGGTCCAATCGTCATAGGCATATTCTAAGGTTTTAGAAACTGATTCACTTTCCTTCTCCACAGGAATAAAACCAGTCTTTTGATACGATTCTAGCCCTAAATGATTACGAGTAGCACTATGAATCATAGCCTTCAATGCCTTTTTCGAATCATAACCACGAATACCTTTGAGGTAGGCATCCGCAATCACAGACACCCCATGATATCCTATCATACATTCTGTATAATTGGCAGATAGATCCCAAATGGGCATGATGCCTCCTTCGTCGTATTTCGCTAAAAAAGTATTGATGAAGTCGTTGGTTCTTTCCTGTTCGATGATGGTGTAAAGGGGGTGGGCTGCTCGAAAAGTATCCCAAAGAGAAAAGACTGTATAGTATTCAAAATCGGTGGTTTGGTGTATTTTCAAATCCATGCCTCGATAGCGCCCATCTACATCTTGATAAAGATTAGGTGCAATCATGGTATGATATAAAGCGGTATAGAAATTAGTTTTAACGTCTATATTATCACTTTCGATTACAATCTTTTCGAGCTGTTTTTCCCAGATGTTGTTGGCTTCAGATTTCAGTTGTTCAAAGGTTTTCGACCCTATTTCTGTTTCCAGATTCTTTCTGGCTCCTGCTTCATCAATAGCCGAAATTCCGATAGAAACATAAATGGGTTCGTTGTTTGGGTTTATAAAGCGAGCAGCATACTTTGAAGGCATGCCGTTTTCAGTAACCATTAAATTGGGCATGTCTATTTCATGAGAGAATTCTATATCAAAATAGATGCGTTGATCGGTAGCCCAAGCTTCAGAATATCGGTATCCTCTTACTCTTTTCGACTCATTGGCAATGATAGTATGTTTAAGTAGTTTGTCCCGATGTTCTAAATCTAAAATAACCCATTGGTTTTCTGAAGATGGATATTGGTATTTGTGCATTCCTGCTCTTTTAGTTACAGTAAGTTCTACATCGATATTTGTCGAGTCTAGATGAACTTTATAATAACCAGGAGATGAGAATTCTTTTTCATGAGAGAAATGTGCTTTGTATCCTTTTTTTCCATCAGCGCCATTGTTAAAGATCATTTCATTGGTGGGCATTAAAAGGATATCACCATAATCGCTTACACCTGTACCGCTGAGGTGGGTATGTGAAAAACCATAGATATATTCGTCACTATAATGATAACCGCTACATCCGTCCCAACCGTCCAAGCGAGTGTCTGGACTTAACTGCATCATTCCAAATGGCATCGTAGCACCTGGATATGTATGCCCGTGGCCACCAGTTCCAATAAAAGTATTTACATATGAGGTTAGGGCTTGGTCTTTTTGAGCAGGTGAGATTGTAGGCTCCTTTTCAGTACAACTTAAAAAAATGGTTATGATGAAGAGTAAAAAAATTAATCTTTTCATGAATTGGGTTTAACAACTGAAAAGATACAAAACCCACAGTGTTTTTGAAGGAACTATTTTTCAAAAATTCAGTTAAAAAAAAGTGAACGTCATATATCCCTTTTTGAAACTGAAGTATCTTTAGCGCAAATCTTACTTTATATGCTTCGTTGGGTTATTTTTATTCTCATATATATTGCGATCGATATATATGCTTTTCAAGCCATACGCACACTAGTTAAAAATCAATGGCTTCATGGTTCTTATATTGTAATTTCGGTGGTGATATTGGGGATGTTTATTTACCAACTTAGTTATGGGGAGCCCAATCGTAGTATGAACCCATGGCGGATGTATACTTTTGGGGCGTTTTTGGTGATTTTTATTCCGAAGTTATTCATCATCATTTTTATGTTTGGTGAGGATATTATTAGGCTCTTCGTTGGCCTGTTTTCAAAACTTGGTGGGAGCGAAGAGAGTTTCTATATCCCTTCAAGAAGAAAATTTGTAAGCATATTAGCCTTAGGGTTGGCTGCCATTCCATTTGGTTCTTTGCTCATTGGAATGTTTAAAGGAAAGTACAATTATAAAGTGTTGACCTATACGATTGAATTTGACGATCTTCCCGAAGCCTTTGATGGCTATAGAATTACTCAAATTAGCGATATTCACAGCGGAAGTTTTGATAATGAAGAAAAGGTAGCTTATGGAGTGGGCCTGATAAACGAACAGAAGAGTGATGTCATCCTTTTTACAGGTGATTTGGTAAATAATATGACTTCGGAAATGACCCGTTGGAAAGGTCTGTTTAGCACTTTAAGTGCTAAGGACGGTGTGTATTCAGTCTTAGGAAATCATGATTATGGTGAGTATATGCAGTGGGAATCTAAGGAAGCCAAGGAACGAAACTTGGAAGATTTAAAAACCCTGCAAAAAGAGATGGGGTGGGATCTGTTGCTGAATGAACATAGAACCTTAGAGCGGAATGGAGCACAGATAAAACTCATTGGGGTTGAGAATTGGGGGCAAGGTTTTAAACAAGCTGGTGACCTTAAGAAAGCCAGTGAGGGTGTTTTAAAGGCCGATTTTAAAGTCCTCATGAGCCATGATCCATCGCATTGGAAGGAACAAGTGAAGGGGAGTGATTTAAATTATCACCTAACTCTTAGCGGACATACACATGGCATGCAATACGGTATTGAAATTCCTGGTTGGTTTAAATGGAGTCCCGTAAAATATCGTTATGAATACTGGGCAGGAATTTACGAGGAATTTGGGCGTTACATAAACGTAAATCGCGGATTTGGATTTCTTGGCTATCCTGGCCGTGTGGGTATTTGGCCTGAAATAACTGTAATTGAGTTGAAAAAACGTCGTGATACTGCATAATTGCGCATAAATGTTATATTTGTAATAACCAATATGTTTAAGGAATGTCCAAATTTGGAGAATTAATTCAAACACATGTCCCCGTCCTCTTAGATTTTTATGCGGAATGGGATCAAGCCTGTAAGGAAATGCACCCCGTATTAAGGGATGTCGCAGCCGCTTTAGGAGATAAAGCTCGTGTGATTAAAATAGACATTGAAAAGAATTCGGAGTTGGCAGATGCTCTGCGTGTGAAGGGATTACCTACTTTAATGATCTATAAAAATGGCGAAATGAAATGGCGCCAAAGTGGTGAGCAAGATGCCAATACACTTATTGGATTGGTTCAGGAATACGTTTAACTACGTTCTTTTCCTAAATTTTTTCACAGCTCCATCCGTTTTCAGCGATGATGTCCAAGATTTTGGGCAATGCAAATTGCATATTCTTTTGAGCCTTTAAACTATCGTGAAACACGATGATGCTCCCTGATTGAATACTTTCGGCAACATTTTTGAAACATTT
>JAESTG010000079.1 GCA_016763715.1 Flavobacteriaceae bacterium | reverse complement strand
TACTCCCAAATGATTAAAGAATTTGAAGAGAATTTTTTAGCACTTTCATCTTTATCCATTATCGCCTCAACTTGCCTCGGTTCTGTTGCGGTTATGTTAAGTCTATCTAATGGCAACGGTTTATTACCCATGTTTCTTGTGTTTGTGTCGGTAGTAGCTTGTTGCACACCTCTTGTTGCATTTTTATCGGTTCAGAAACCAAAAATTGTATTAAACTTTCTTATCATAAGTTTGGTTATAAACTCCTTACTAATTATAATGAATATTATCCTTTAGTAAAATTTTACTGATAGGTTAGAAGGTGAATTTACCATATAATAAATTCACCTTTTTGGAACTGATTGTTATCATATTTTTTATGAATTGATTCTACTATTTTTAGTAGAATTAAATTCGTTATTATGAAATCAATAGTCGCCTTACTACTTCTTGTTAGTATGCTGTCTTGTAAAAACAATTCAGAAAAAATAAAACCCAATTATAATCAAGAAAGCACATTAGAAACTCAACCGTTTGAAGAAGAAATAATTGTTGATGCTAAAGAAGACATAGAGCTTAATAAACGAATGTCTATTGAGATAAAGCAGAAAGAATTAATCGAAAAGCCCGATGAAAAAGAGCAGCTACAAGAACTTCTTATTGAAAAATCTTATATAAAGGAAGAAGATGAATTTAGTATCGATTTTCACTATCCCTTACTCAACGAAAAGCTAAAAGCTTCGTACGCAAACTTTAACGAATATATCAACGACTCCTACGTAAATATTATTGGAACGGAAGCTGGCATTCTTGAAGATAAAGGGCTTATTTGCGACACTATAAGAACCAATCGTTATAAAGAGAAACGGTTTATCGACTACAAAATTTACAACGTAAATGACCAATTAGTAAGTGTGCTTTTCTACAAGGAAAACTTTTACTCGGGCACATTGCACCCAACCTATTCTTTCGACTGCTTAAATTTTGATCTCAACCGTTCTGTCTTCATGAATTACGACGATTTCTTTGTCGAAGGTTCTGAGGAAGAACTACGAAATATCTTAAATGAAGTAATTACGAATAAGATTAATTCAGGTGATATGTACTATGATTGTTGGGAAGTCTCCGAAGAAGATTTTTTCGAATACAAAGACAACTTTGTACTTGACGACACCTCAGTAGAGTACTACTTTGATGACTGCGTTGTATGCCCAAGCTATACTGGTAGTTATTCTGTAGAGATTCCTCTGGAACAATTACTTCCTGTATTGAAAAGATACGATGTAAACCCCTTGGTATTTTAATAGTAAAACTATGAGATTAATAGGCACTTTGTACGCAGCAGTTTATACCCTAATGGTGCTGACTGCATTTATACTACCTTCTTTTTCTTCGGAAGGATATTCTACAATACACAATTCCTTGAGTGAACTGGGTGCGCAATCCACACCAGGAAACTGGATAATGAATAGTGTTTTTATAATGCTAAGCATCGTCACTATTTTATTAGGAACTAAAGTGTTGCGGCGCTTTTGGATTCCATTATATTTACTTTTCTTTTTTGCAATTTCTTTGGGACTCACCGCCATTTATAAACATGCACCTATTTCTGGGATGCGCTTTTTAGAAGGTGAACATATCACGCACTCCATATTTTCTATGATTACAGGAGTGGCATTTTCGGCCTATTGCATTGCCATTGTATTTACCATATCCAAATCGATTGATAAAGCATTGGCTTTTTTTATGTGTTGCTTAGCTATTGGTCTCTCACTTTTAATGGTTTCTTTTCCTCAGTATCAAGGAGTTTTTCAAAGAATCTTATTTATTACTGCCTTTGGGTGGTTATTCTATTCTTTAGTAACCTTTAAGCCAGAAAATGCCTTAAAAAGGGGTGGCGGGAAGACCTATTTCCAACCTTAGATGGATTATACACCCTTAATTAATCTTATGTTGATTCTTTAACTAAATCCATTCAGAAATAAAAAATAATAGCTTCATAAAAGAGGGAAGTTCTTTGCAGAACTTCCCTCTTATTGTAGATCACTAAGAAGAATAATTTATATTTTGAACGTAATTACTGGTATGGTAGAGTGATTCACCAATTCTTCTCCTATGCTGCCTGTGAAAAAATGTGCAAGTCCTCTACGTCCATGCGTCGGAATCAAAATGGCATCAGCACCATAAGCATTGCTGAAAGTGAAAATTCCATCTTCAATTGTGCTATCGCAGAAGTAACTGATTTCATCATATAAATCCATACTATTCCCTTCAGCTTGTGTAAGAAATTTAAACGCGCGTTCCTGCATTTCGCTGGTTCTTTTAAAACGTTCTGGAGTATTTATGTATAGTAATTGGAATTTACTATTGAACATAGCTGCAAATTCCCTTGCCTTCTTAAAAGCAGGAACATAATCGAGTGAGAAATCACAAGCGAAGACCATTTTATCAATTTCAAAATTTATGATACGGTTCTTAATAACTAAAACAGGAATGCTAGATGTTCGCACCACTTTCTCTGTATTTGAGCCTACAAAAACTTCTCTTATACCACTGCTTCCATGAGAGCCCATAACAATGAGATCTGCATTAAACTCCTTTGCCAAAGCATCAATTTCAGTAAAAATCTTATAATTCTGAACCGTGGTATGCACTTTAATATCTTTTAGATAATCTTTACCTAAAAATTCACTGAATCGCTTTTCGGCTAACTTCATATAGTACATTGCCTCCAACACCTCTTGAGAATCATCTTTGGTGAGTACTGCTTCAGAAAGCCCCATCATATGAAGGGCTACAATTTCGGCATCATTTGATTTTGCTATTTGAGCAGCTACTTCCAAAGCATATTCAGAATGTTCAGAGAAATCTATGGGTACTAATATTTTTTTCATGTTTTAGTTTTAAAGTTAATAATTCGATTAATGATGCGTTCTTAAGGCCTTGCGTTTTTTGAGTTGCTTTTCTAAATCACTGATTGTTTCTTTTACTGCCGACTCAAAGTTTTGTTCCGTGGACGAAGCGAAGATTCTAGGTCCAGGGGCACTTAATTCTATTTCACACACTTTATTAGTACCCGAATGATCCTGAGCAGTTTTAAAGTGTACATCGGCCTTGATAACCCATTCGTATTTTTTTGCAAGTTTTTGCAGCTTTTCGATGGTGTATTCGTCCATCATTTCACTGCGTTGCATTTTT
This sequence comes from Flavobacteriaceae bacterium, assembly GCA_016763715.1. The sequence goes on along the minus strand of JAESTG010000079.1, from coordinate 2,465 downwards.
ACATATTGGATAGAAATTGTCATAAACTAAATTTTTAATTATACTTCAAAACTACCACCAGTAGACGTCAAAAAATATGACAACGGTCAGCTAATGGAATCGAATTAATTTATTACTTGTATCTTGAATCTCATTGAATGTAGCACCCAATGTTTTCAAACAAACCAACAAATGATTGTACATAATTTTGAACTACAAAACTCTTTATTGAATCGTTTTATTGCAGAACTTCGTGATAAAAACATTCAAAAGGACTCCATGCGTTTCCGAAGAAATATCGAGCGTATTGGTGAAATATTGAGCTATGAATTAAGTCAAACACTGGACTATCACACGGAAGTAGTTACAACTCCTTTGGGGGAAAAGAAAGTTTCATTACCCCAAAACGATGTGGTTCTTTGTTCTGTATTAAGAGCAGGCCTACCTTTGCACCAAGGTCTCCTAAATTACTTTGACACTGCTGAAAACGCCTTTGTTTCTGCCTATCGTCACCATCCTGATGGGAAAGATGCATTTGAAGTTATCGTGAATTACTTCGCCACTCCCTCACTCGAAAATAAAACCCTACTACTTGCAGACCCCATGTTGGTCACAGGACGCACTTTGGAAAATGTATACAATGCCACCAAAAAACATGGTTCACCAAAACAAATTCATATTATCTCGGTCATAGGCTCAAAAGTAGGAATTGAATATATCGAAAAGGTATTTCCAGAAGACACTCATCTTTGGATTGCCACAGTGGATGACACTCTAAATTCTAAAGGATATATTATTCCTGGTTTGGGAGATGCTGGAGATTTATCTTTTGGTATAAAGCTCTAGTAAAACCAGTATTTAATTCTATTATTTTAGTACTTCGGAAATGGAAGTCCCCATTGTTTCATTGGATAACGGGAGTCCTAAAAGAGCAGCTAGGGTTGGAACAATATCTATACTACTCGTCAATTTTGTCGTACTCCCTTTTGCAATTCCGAAGCCATAAAAAAGAAGGGGGACATGAATGTCATAAAAGTAACCACTACCATGATCCGATCCTGTTTCTGCATATACAATAACCGAAGGCTTCAGTGAATAAACAATATCTCCACTTCGATCCAAATGAAAACCATTTTGCATAAATAGTTCCAGACCCGAAGTAAATTTCTGATTCAAAAACTGGGTTCTAGTAATTGCTGTCTCTATTTGTGGCTGATCTAAAATAAAGCGCTGAATCATATCTTCCATATCAGAAATTTTTAGACCCATCGAGACTATAAGTGACTTATTTAAATATACTTGATTCCCAGAGATATTTTTAATAATATTGGTTGTTCCATATTGCTTGAAGACATGATCTTTTAATTCAATTTTAAAAGTTGCCTCTTTGAAATATCCTCCAGAGTGTCCATTTTCAATGAGATAGTTAGGGTTTTCAGTAGCTCCGTGATCCGAAGTTAGTACCAACGTGTATTTGCCATGACCTAATTGCGCATCCAAAGCATTTATGAATTTTTCCAAATCACGATCTAACCGAAGATAGGTATCCTGCACCTCCTTCGAATTCACTCCAAAATTATGCCCTATATAATCCGAACTCGATAAGCTAATCAACAAAAAATCGGTATATACATCGCGCCCCAAATTTACAGCTTTCAATGCTGCCAATGCAAAATCTAAAGTATAACTATTTCCAAAAGGAGTTGATTTCAAGATATCGAAACCTCCATTGTAAATGGAAAGAGACGCTAAGTTATAAGGAAAAGTTGGAGTTTTCTTACCTCTAAAACCTCTTTCGAACGGACGATTATCTGGTCCACTTTGAGTATATGATTCTATGGGGAACAACGGTTTCCATTCCTTCATGTACTTACCTAATCGATTTGAGTCATTAAAAGAATGTACCCATCTAGGAAGCTTTTCCATATAATAAGAAGAGGATATCCAATGCCCTTGAGTTTTCCCTACAAACCAATAAGCAGCATTTGCTGTATGACCTCCAGACAAAACCGCCGCCCTGTCTTTTATGGAAATACTTATTGTTTTCCCCTTCATTGCCGTTTCTTGCCTGTTTACATCTCCTATAGTGTTAACCAGTAGTCGTTTAGGCGAACTACGACCAGTCTTGTATCCAGTTCCTACGGGTTCAACTGAAGAATCCGAAACACAATACACTGTTTTCTCAAGGTTTATATCGTACCAAAAATTATTAAGAATTCCATGATTACTGGGGGTTGTCCCAGTATATATTGTTGCATGACCTGGCCCCGTATTTGTGGGCACATAGTTTAAATAGTTATTTTCGCAGGAAAACCCATTGGCTATTATTCTATTAAATCCTCCCTTTGTAAATTTTTCAGAAAACTTGTTAATATAATCGTATCGCATTTGATCTACTACAATACTAACAACCAACTTAGGCTTTTGAGAGCTGTTCTGACTCCATAGACTCGTAATTGGCAATATGAATAGTCCAAATAGAAAAT
>JAESTG010000078.1 GCA_016763715.1 Flavobacteriaceae bacterium | reverse complement strand
TAAGGTTTTCGGGAGGTGCTGGCTTATTTTTTAAAGGTTCCCTCCTTCAGTTCAACTCTCCCAGCAGGTCATGTTTCTGCCCCGAATTAGCTCCACTGAAGTGCGCAGGATCTAGAACAGCCATAATTAATCTTAATATCATTATTTTTCCAGAAGTCTCTCAAACCATTATAGATGAAGCTAAAGCTAAGATAGACACCATTCGTTCAGAAATAAATAAAGGAAATATCGATTTTGCTACAGCTGCTAGACAATATTCAGATGAAAAGGAAACTCGAAATAATGGAGGACAATTGGTGAACCCAGTTTCTTTTGATACTCGTTTTGACCTTACCAAAATGGAGCCTACCTTAAGTGCACAGGTTTATAACTTAAAGGAGAAGGAGATTTCAAAAGTTTACAGGGATAGAGATCGAACTGGACGAAGTAAATTTAAAATTCTTACAGTAACCAAAAAGAACGAAGAGCATCCTGCCGATTTCCAAAAAGATTACGAAAAAATTAAGGATCTTGCTTTAAAACAAAAACAAATTCGAGCTATCGAGAAGTGGCAAAATAAGAAAATAAAAAGTACATACGTAAATGTAAACCAGGACTACTACGATTGTGAATTCTCAAGCAATTGGATCAAGAATTAATACTATAACCCAAACTTATGTCTGATGTAACTGCTGTGGAACAATTGGTTTCCAAATACAATGTCTTACGCCAAGAAATAAAGAAAGTAATTGTTGGTCAAGACGAAGTAGTTGAGCAGGTTTTATTATCTGTTTTTTCAGGAGGACACGCCCTTTTAATAGGAGTTCCAGGTTTGGCTAAAACACTTTTAGTAAATACTGTGGCTCAAACTTTAGGACTTCAGTTTAAAAGAATACAATTTACACCAGATTTGATGCCTAGTGATATATTAGGTTCAGAGATATTGGATAATAATCGGGAATTTAAATTTATCAAAGGCCCTATTTTTGCCAACATCGTTTTGGCGGATGAGATTAACAGAACACCTCCAAAAACCCAAGCTGCTTTATTAGAAGCCATGCAGGAAAGGTCAGTTACCGTGGCGGGACATAATTACAAATTAGATTTACCTTATTTCGTATTGGCAACTCAAAACCCAATTGAGCAGGAGGGAACCTATCCTTTACCCGAAGCTCAGTTAGACCGTTTTATGTTCGCCATCAATTTGGATTATCCATCCTTTTCTGAGGAAGTTGAAATAGTTAAGTCAACTACTACTGGAACACAACAATCGGTGAATGCCTTGTTTAGTGCACAAGAAATTATAGACTTTCAAAACCTTATTCGGCGCATTCCAGTGGCGGATAATGTAATTGAATATGCCGTGACATTAGTCGGTAAAACAAGACCAAAGAGCCAAGCTGCCACCGAAATGATTAAAAATTATATCGATTGGGGTGCAGGGCCAAGAGCTTCACAAAACTTAATTCTAGCTGCAAAGACAAATGCTGCTTTGCATGGGAAATTCTCTCCAGATATTGAGGACGTTCAAAAGGTAGCTATCGGTATCCTTCGTCATCGATTAATCAAAAACTACAAAGCAGAAGCAGAAGGGCTAAGCATCGAAGATATTATTGCAAGCCTGTTTTAATGAAACTAAAGCTGTTTATTTTTCCAATCATAATTTTTTTGGTTGGGGCTTCCTTTAGTATTATTGGAGTGCTTTTTAAAATACTTCATTGGGGGTTTGGGGTCATTAGTGCGTCACTTTTTTTAGCTATTGGTTCACTTTTGGAAGTGCTAGGGATTGTCGCCATCATTGTGGTTTTGCTTCGTTTCTATTTTAGGAAAGAGAATTAACAACAGTTTTTTAGTACCTTCGTTTCAATTGGAAACCTAACTTCTTGCAGATAGATTACACACAACGAATCTTTGGATTAGATCTAATGCGTGCGACTGCCATTTTATTTGTCGTTGGCTCACATGCACTATGGGTTTTTCCAGAATTGGAAGGTTCCTTTGTAACGCTACTTCGATGGAGTGGTGTGATGGGAGTTGAAATATTTTTTGTGCTAAGTGGATTTTTAATAGGTCGTATTCTATTCCGAATTTTCACCAATGACCATTTCAAAACAAAACATCTTACTTATTTTTTAATCAGGCGTTGGTTTAGAACCTTACCAAATTATTATTTGGTGCTTACCATTAATATTTTATTGGTATTATTTATAGGTAGAGACCTCCCCGAATCATTACCAAGCTATTTCGGATTCATTCAAAATTTTAATTTCGGAATGGATATTTTTTTTACGGAATCGTGGAGTCTTCCCATTGAAGAGTTTGCTTATGTGTTAGGTCCGTTGCTATTTTATTTGGTGTTACTTCCGAAGTGGAAAGTCTCAAAGAAGAAATTATTCTTGTGGACGACACTCGGAATTGTATTGTTCTTTATATTAACTAAAATTTGGTATAACCTGCAAACAAGCCCTAATACCTTAGAGTTCTGGAATATCAATCTAAAAGCTGTTGTTATTTACAGAATAGATGCCAACTATTATGGTGTTTTGGCTGCCTACCTAGCTTTAGTTTATCCTGAGTTTTGGAAAAGAAATACTTTACTACTGCTGTTTTTAGGCATGATTCTCTTTATTTTTATACATGGATTTATCTCCGTTTTAGGTTGGAATACACACGAGCAACCGTTCTTTTTTAATGTGCTTTATTTACCTCTTTGTTCCCTATCTATCGCGATGTCATTACCTTTTTTCTCACGCCTTAAACGAGTTCCAAAAAGTATTTTAAAGCCTATCACTTTTATAAGTTTGGTATCATATTCTATGTATTTATTACATTATTCAATTGTGCTTCAAATGATGCGTTATTTTAGTGCTTCGGAAGAGTATAGTGCTTTTCAAAAAGCATCATTTTCCTTGGGCTATCTGGTGATAACTATGGGACTATCTTATCTTTTATATCGTCTTTATGAAAAACCAATGATGGATATTAGGGATAAATCTTATTTCAAACGAAAATTTGGACAATCATAAATTGTCAATCTGACAACTATTCACATTCATAATTAAGTAATTCATAAAAATATGTATAGTAATGTATTATTTATTAAGGAATAGTTGTAAAATCGCCTAATTCATTAAATTATTTTTAAATAATTCTGAAATTTTGTACTTTCGTACGCATACGCTAAAGGTAAATGTAGAAGCGTGTATCTTCTAATAATTTAAAAAAACGACTATGGCATTCGATATAGACATGATCAAAAAAGTATATGCCCAAATGCCAGAACGTGTGGATAAGGCACGTGAACTTTTGGGACGACCTTTAACTCTTTCTGAAAAAATATTGTACAATCATCTTTGGGATGCCATTCCAAATGTACCGTACGTTAGAGGGAAGGATTATGTAGGTTTTGCTCCCGATCGAATTGCACTTCAGGATGCAACTGCGCAAATGGCTTTGCTTCAATTTATGCAGGCAGGGAAAAGTAAAGTTGCAGTACCCACAACGACACATTGTGATCATTTAATTCAAGCAAAGCAAGGTGCTGCAGCCGATTTAAAACGAGCAAAAGAAACGAGCAACGAAGTATTTGATTTTCTTGCTTCAGTATCTAATAAATACGGACTTGGGTTTTGGAAACCTGGCGCAGGGATTATTCATCAAGTAGTTTTAGAAAACTATGCGTTTCCTGGTGGAATGATGATTGGAACCGATTCGCATACAGTGAACGCTGGTGGTTTAGGAATGGTGGCCATAGGAGTTGGAGGAGCAGATGCTGTGGACGTAATGGCAGGAATGGCTTGGGAGCTTAAGTTTCCGAAGTTAATAGGAATAGAGTTAACAGGAAAATTAAGTGGTTGGACAGCACCAAAAGATGTGATTCTAAAAGTAGCAGAGATTCTAACCGTAAAAGGTGGTACTGGGGCTATTGTAGAATATTTTGGACCTGGAGCAACTTCTATGTCTTGTACTGGGAAAGGTACCATTTGTAATATGGGTGCTGAAGTTGGCGCAACCACCTCTACATTTGGATATGACGAATCAATGGAGCGTTATTTAAGAGCTACTGGTCGTGAGGATGTGGCCGACGCTGCTAACGAAGTAAAAGATTGTTTAACTGCCGATGCAGAAGTATATGCAAACCCAGATCAATATTTTGATGAAGTCATTCGTTTGGATCTTTCTACATTAATGCCACATTTAAATGGACCGTTTACACCAGATTTGGCTACCGAAGTTGGAACCATGACTGAAAAGGCACAGGCTAATGGATGGCCTATGAAAGTGGAGTGGGGATT
>JAESTG010000018.1 GCA_016763715.1 Flavobacteriaceae bacterium | reverse complement strand
TGGTGTAGCTATAATTTCCAAGCAGAAGTTGAATACGAAGAGGAGATAATTACAGCACTTAAGGATCTTAATCCAAGAGACTTTAGTATTAATACCAGTACTCTTGAAAGAAGTATTGAATATAACGACAGTGAATTGAAAATGCTACAACGAAGACTATCTTCAACCTCAGAAACTCTTAGACAAGCAGAAAGTTCGTTTAACTCGTTAATAGCACAAGCCACACGAGAAGGAGATACTTCAACTCTATCCGAAGTTATAAACAACAAGATTTCAACAGTAGATCGGTTGAATCAACAGTTACTAAACACACAAGATCGAATAGATAGACTAACAAAGAACAGGGGAGATCAAATTGAGCAGATTGAGTACGCACACTTTAATGTTTCAGTACAAAGAGTTGTATTTATCGATACACAAAACATTAGTGACATGTGGAAAGAAAGTGTTCAGGAATTGTTTAACAAGGTAAACACAACAATACTTGCACTAAGTGTTGGATTAATAACATTTGCACTAAGTGGAATTCAAATGATTGTCTTTGGAGCAATTGCATTAGTTGCAGTTACATTATTCGCAAAGGTTATGTGGGTAGTGGTCAGAAGGATTTGGAGGTGGGACAGATAGCTATGGGATTACAAGAAAAATTTGATAGGAATAACGCATGGGAAGGAAGGCCTATAGGAGCAATAGGCCTTAAGGAAGGGATTGATGCTGAAAGGGCAATCTTGGGAGTAGCCACAGGCGAATCCTCGGATGAGTTCATGCCTTTTACAGAAGCCATAGATGATACAAAAGAACGACAACCGCTACCATTTGGACGCTCGAAACTTATAAAAAATTTAAGAGAAAAAATAGCTGGAAAGTGTAATAACAAAGGGATTCCGGTTAAATTCTTTACTGCCGTTGGAACGCCTCTAGATATACATCATGGGGTAGATGCGTTTTTCGAGCACGGGAGAGAGAGGGTTACTCTAGACTTAACATTAAGAGAAAAGAATAGTTCTAAGGCAGACATAATACTATATGCGTCCCTAGATGGTGATGGAGAAGTTCATATCGAGCCATACGAAATGGAGAGAGTTGCGATAGCGGCAGCTGCTATTTTAAATGACTAAGATTTAATGAGAGGTGCTTTGAATAATTCTCAGTACTTCTTCAAGATCGTCCGTTATTGTATATAGACTAGGGTCCTCTTCTGAGATAGTCCCTTCCTCCATAAGTGTATTTACTATTAAGTCATTAACACTGTTCCAGTATTCAGCACCAACACAAATTATTGGAGCAACTTCTATTTTCTGAGTTTGTATAAGAGTTAAGATTTGGAAGAACTCGTCTAAAGTTCCGTAGCCTCCAGGAAAGAATATGTAAGCCTCTCCCGAGAAATACATAGCCATTTTTCTTGAAGCGAAGAAATTAAAGCTAACTCCGTGGGTTACGTATTCGTTGGTCGCTTGTTCCATAGGAAGTTCTATATTGAAACCAACGCTAGTACCACACTCTTCTTTAGAGCCGCGGTTTCCAGCTTCCATAATGCCACCACCACCACCTGTTATTACAGTGTAGTCTTCTTTACATATCAATGCTGAAAGTTCTCTTGCTACTTGGTAGTGTTTGTTATCTTCTTGAAATCTAGAAGAGTCAAAAAATGTTACTGTCTTTGGATATTTTTGTACTGCTTCAAACCCTTTTATTAATTCGCCTTCGAATTTAGCTGCCATATCTAAAATCATTCTGCTCATATTGTTTTTTTCTATCATAGTTTGGATATTATACATCACTAATATTTCCTTGCACATATATACGGTATACTGAGCCCAATAATAGCTTAAAACATTAATTATGATGAAAGCAGGCGTAGGAATAGGTTCAGGAGACGATTCTCACAAAGTTGGTGTTGAGGCGGCTCTGCAAGCAAAGGAAGAACTTGGTGGCGGAGAGGCAAAATTAGCCATCGTCCTTTCTTCAGTTGAATATGATCAAGAAGAAATGCTTAAAGGGGTTCGCTCAATTACAGGCGACACTCTTTTAGTAGGCTCATCTACCGCAGGAGAGATTACAACTAATGGTCCGGCTGACCGTCACTCAGTAGTTGTTATGTTAATTTCTTCAGACACAGTTAACTTCTGGGCAGGAATTGGAGAAGGAATAGCAGAAGACGCAATTGCTGCTGGGAAAAAAGTAGGAGACTCAGTTAAAGAACAGGCAACAGAAGAATTAAAGTCCTTTATGATGTTTCCAGACGTGTTAGTTGGGAACGGTGCAGACATTGTAAGAGGGGCACTACAGTCCCTTGGAGAACACTTCCCACTAGTCGGAGGTGCCTCAGGAGATGATTTTAGATTTGAAAAAACATACCAATATCTAAACGATAAGGTGTATTCAGGAACTGTAGTTGGAGTTGGTCTTTCAGGGGAATTTAAATTTGGTATCGGAGTAAAGCACGGATGGGTTCCAATTGGACTACCAAAGAAAGTAACTAGAGCTGAAGGTTCTGTTCTACACGAGCTCGATGGAGAACCTGCAATTAAGGTATACGAAGATTACTTCGGAGAAGAAGAAGCTAAAGTATTGAAGGAAAAAACTCTAGCGCAACTGGCGATCACTTACCCGTTGGGTATGAAAGTAGCAGGAAGTGATGAAATGCTCATTCGAGATCCTATAACAGTAGATGAAAACGGTTCAATTACTTGTGCCGCCGAGATTCCTGAAGGGTCTGAAATTCAGTTGATGTTGGGCTCCCGAGAAGAGGCTGTTAAGGTAGCTGAAATTGCAGCAGAAAACGCAGTTGAGCAACTGGACGGTGAAAAACCAAGCGCCGTTATAATCTTCAACTGTATTGCAAGAAGTAAACTCTTTGGAGAGAGAAAAGGCGAGGAGATTACAGCTATTCAAAAGGCGGTGGGGGCTAACACACCACTTATTGGATTCTATACATACGGAGAACAAGCTCCATTAGGAGGAGAAGTTAGGAACATTGAAAAATGTAATCCAGCTTTCCATAACGAGACTGTTGTTATTCTAGCTCTTGCGTAGAACATGGATGAGAGGGATGCGAAAATAGCGAAGCTAGAAGAGCTTCTAAAGAATCAAGAGATAAGCGCTAAGATGTTAATTCGAAGAGATCTAGAGTTAAATCGCGCCTACGCAAAGCTTGAAGAATTAGGACAGTTAAAGTCTGACTTTGTTTCAGTGGTAGCCCACCAACTAAGAACACCACTTTCGGTTACAAAGTGGTCTTTGGACATGTTGTGGGAGATTAGTAAAAATACCCTAACGCCTGATGAGGTCCGGGTACTTCTTCGCGGAAAAGAGAGTAACGAGAGGATGATTAGATTAGTGGATAATCTTTTGAATGTTGATCTACACGAAGTAGGCAAGGTTCAGTATTCGTTTAATTCAATGTCGTTAATTGAACAGACAGAATCTGTTGTGGAACAGTTAATGCCTGTTGCAACCAAGAGAAATATCACCCTGACTTTAACAAGTGAGGAGGGAATACCAAATATTAACGGAGATGATGAAAAACTCAGTTCAGTTATTCAAAATCTTATAGAAAATGCACTCAAGTACACGCCAAAAGGAGGTAGTGTGAGTGTGGAAGTAATTAAGAAAGAAGAAAAGGTTGTAGTCTCTGTAAAAGATACAGGAATTGGAATTCCCAAAGCGGAAAAAGACCAATTGTTTAAAAAGTTTTACCGTGGAGAAAATGCAATCAAAACTATTACAGAAGGTTCGGGATTAGGTTTGTTTATTGCACAGAAAATTATAAGACGTCATGGTGGGAAAATATGGTTTGAAAGTGAAGTGGGAAATGGCGCAACTTTCTATTTCACAATTCCTTTAGAAAGTATAAAATAATAAGTATGGATAATAAAATTAATTTGCTAGTAGTTGAGGATGAACCGTTTTTGAGAGATCTTCTCTTGATGAAGTTCAAGCAAGAAGAGATAGAAGTCAAGTACGCAGCTGACGGCGAGAGTGCCTTAGAGGCCGCAAAGGAAAGTACTCCAGATGCGATTCTTTTAGACTTGGTCCTTCCAGGCATGAGTGGATTTGATGTATTGGATAAATTGAAAGAACAAGATGAAACTAAAGATATACCAGTAATAATTCTCTCTAATCTAGGACAAGAAGCAGATATTGCAAAATGTAAGGAGAAAGGAGCGGTTGATGTTTTGATTAAGGCACACTCTAGTCCTTCGGCTATAATTAAAAAAGTTAGAGAAATTATTGAGGCCTAATATGCAAAATGATGAAGAGCTGAAAGCGACGTTAGATATTTCCGAGAACGATGGAGTGATTTTTGTTAATTTTCTTAAACAGGTAGTAGATCCTGATGAAAATGTTAGGCGATCACAATTTGCTGTCGACGGAGTGTTTGAGATTTTAGACACAGATCCCGAAAAGAAGTTTAAAATTTTGGTAGACATGTCCTTGATGGGAGAGAGTCACATACCTATGCAGGCTCATAAAATCTACCTTTCAGCTTTAAAAAAAGAACAGGTTAGAAAAGTCGCAATTGTTGGAGATTTTAAGGCTCAATTAAAAGTACTTTCGTTTATTACCCCATTCATTGTTGGAGAAGGGAAAAAGGTCGTTTGGTTCCCTAATAAGGCTGAAGCAATGTTGTGGTTTGAAAAAGTAGAGTTATAATAAAAATATATGGCAAAAGGACAAGATAGAAAAAAAGAGAAGAAGAAGCCCAAGAAAGATAAGAAGAAATAACAAAAACCCGCTTTTAAGCGGGTTTTTGTTTCCTAGGCGAGGAAATTATTTTCTATGCTTCTTGTTGAAACCAAGTTCTTTCATGATTTCCTTCGCTCCTTCATGGTCTCCAGCTTCACGAAGCTGAGTAGCAAGAACGAGTTTGTTGAACGTATCAACTGTTGATTCTCTTGGTGAGTTTGCAACAGCCAGTGCCCATGCGTCGTAGTCGTTGTTTTCCACTGCGGTGTGTGCTGCCTCACGCACTGTCTTCATTCCTTCTCTTTTTGCTATCTTTTCGTCGGCTTCTGCTTGAGTAAGTCTTCCACTTTCTACGGCTTGAGCTAATCGCTCTTGCATACGTTGTTCGTGTGCTGCTTTGATATCTTCACGATCGATTCCTGCTGCTTCGAATATTTCTCGTGGTTTTTCACCATTTTGTACTCGAGTTTTGAAATCATCAACGGATATTCCTAATAGAGTAGCTGCGACTTCTGCGTGACCTTTACCTTTATGTTCAGATGCCACCGTAATTCCTGCTCCTGCTGTTGTAGCAAGACCGATTGCGATCATTCCTACTGCAATATGTTTTTTACTTATTTTCATTTTATTTAGTTAATTGTTGTCTAGACATTGAACAGATCTAATGTGCTGTTCTAACTACTATTACACGAG
>JAESTG010000077.1 GCA_016763715.1 Flavobacteriaceae bacterium | reverse complement strand
CAAATTTCAAAATCATTCCTATTGTTTATAAATTTAATTGAATTGTATCACTATAAAACCGTATTTTTGCCTCCCGTATAGGTATTAAACAATGCTACGCGTTTTATGAGCACTACAAAGTACATCTTCGTTACGGGCGGGGTAACATCTTCACTTGGAAAAGGAATAATTGCGGCATCACTAGCTAAGCTATTGCAGGCTCGTGGTTATCGAGTTACTATTCAAAAATTAGATCCATACATCAACGTGGACCCAGGGACGCTAAATCCTTATGAGCATGGCGAGTGTTATGTGACCAATGATGGCGCCGAAACTGATCTTGATTTAGGTCACTATGAACGTTTTCTGAATGTTCCTACTTCCCAAGCCAATAATGTGACAACGGGCCGCATTTACCAAAGTGTTATCGATAAGGAACGGAGGGGAGAATTTCTCGGGAAAACCGTACAGGTTATTCCTCATATTACAAATGAAATTAAAGAACGTATCCAAATTTTAGGGAAGAGTGGTGATTTTGACATCGTGATTACTGAAATTGGCGGTACTGTAGGTGATATCGAATCCCTACCATATATCGAATCGGTAAGACAGTTGAAGTGGGAATTGGGGGAACACAATAGCCTCGTAATTCACTTAACATTGATTCCTTTTTTATCAGCAGCTGGAGAATTGAAAACCAAACCTACTCAACACTCGGTAAAAACCTTGATGGAAAGCGGTATTCAGGCTGATATTTTGGTATGCCGAACAGAGCATGAATTGAATGATGAATTGAGAAACAAGCTTGCTTTGTTCTGTAATGTTGGAAGGGATTCTGTAATTCAATCCATTGATGCCTCCACTATTTATGATGTTCCTAACATGATGTTAGATGAAGGTTTGGACGTTGTTACCCTGAAAAAGTTAAATCTTCCAGTTGAGGAAGCGCCTACATTAGATCGTTGGAACGAATTTCTGAAGCGACATAAAAATCCAAAAAACACTGTTTCTATTGGGCTAATTGGTAAGTATGTTGAGCTTCAAGATAGCTATAAATCTATTTTGGAGTCTTTTATTCATGCAGGAGCCTCGAATGAAGTAAAAGTAAACGTGAAACTTATTCATTCAGAATATATAAATGAATCGAATATTGCTGAAGAACTAAAAGGTCTTGATGGAATACTTGTAGCACCTGGTTTCGGAGAGCGAGGTATCGAAGGAAAAATTGAAGCGGTACGGTATGCACGTGAAACGGAATTACCTTTTCTTGGGATTTGCCTTGGAATGCAAATGGCTGTAATCGAGTATTCTCGTAATATTTTGGGTCTCGATGGTGCAAATAGTGTTGAAATGGATAAAAAGACTCCACATCCAGTGATTAACTTGATGGAGGAGCAAAAAAGTGTCACCAACATGGGGGGTACAATGCGTTTGGGTGCATGGAAATGTGATTTGAAAGCAGGAAGTATCGTAAGCGAGATATATAAAACCGAAACTATTGTAGAGCGGCATAGACATCGCTATGAGTATAATGATGCTTATAGAGATGATTTAGAGAACGCAGGGCTAACTGCTACTGGAATTAATCCAGATACGGGTCTCGTAGAAATAATAGAAATTCCTGCCCATCCGTGGTTCGTAGGAGTGCAATACCATCCAGAATACAAAAGTACCGTAGCAAACCCACACCCGTTGTTTGTTGGATTCGTAAAAGCGGCACTGGTACATCCTAAAAAATAAGACATTTTGGCGTAAAGCTAAAATGGGCGAGGTTGTTGTAATTGAAATCAACCAGCATTTTAATTGAATAAAAACAAATTAAGGGTATAACCTGATTGACCAATAATGGAAAAAAAGAGACTTGATATAAATACAATCATTGGGGTTGTTTTGATAGGTGCTATTGTCGTTTACATGATGTATCGTCAACCTTCTCCTGAAGAAGTAGAAGCTGAAAAAGCAAGAGTTGAACAAGTAGAAGCAGAGAAAAAAGCAAACGATACTACCATTGAAATTGCGGAAGTAACTCCAGTTCAAGCCAACTCGGCGAATATGGGAGATAGCTTAGCTATAGAGGGCTTGAAAGGACGATTAGGTTCTTTCGCCTATTCTGGGACTTTACCTTCAGCTACAGAGAATACAACTGTCGTTGAGAACGATGTATTGCGTTTAACTGTAAGCAATAAAGGGGGGTATGTTGTTGAGGCCATGCTGAAACAACAAACGCAATATACTGGTGAGAATGTGTACCTCATTAAGGATGGAAACAATGATTTCAATCTTCAGTTTAATGCCGAAAATAGAGCTTTAAATTCTAACGAACTGTTTTTTGAACCAACCCTTTCTAAAAACGGTGAGAACCAAGTGCTTTCAATGAAGTTAAAGACTTCTGAAACTTCCTTCCTAGAATATCGTTACGAGCTTTCTCCAGGTCAATACATGTTGGATTTTAACATTCGAAGCCAAGGATTAGAGGGTGTTATTAATACAACACAACCCATTTATCTTGACTGGAATTTGACAGGATTCCGTCATGGTAAGAGTATTTCCTATGAAAATCGTTATACGCGACTTACCTACGAACACGAAAATGGTGATGACCACAGTAAATTATCACCTTCAGGAGAAGATGAAGAAACTGAAAAAGATGTGAATTGGATGAATTTTCGCCAACACTTTTTTAGTTCTATGTTGTTGACCGATCAGCCATTTAAGGAGGTGAAATTCATTTCAGAAGATTTAGTTCTTGAGGATACAGATACTACCTATACAAAGAAGTATGGGGCAAGAATGCTATTGGAGCCTAAGGGCGGCGGTCTTTCGTACGATATGAACATGTACTATGGCCCAACAGATTATCTGATTTTTAAAACGTACGATGATCGTAACTTAGATGAGGCTATGCCTTTGGGTTGGGGTATTTTTGGGATTATCAATAAATATCTTATCATACCAGTTTTTAGTATGCTAACTCAATGGTTTCCAGCTGGTATTGCAATCATTGTTCTAACCATTTTATTCAAATTATTGTTGTCACCTGTACAGTACAAACAATATTTATCTCAGGCGAAAATGAAGGTGTTAAAGCCAGAAATAGATGCCATCCGTGAAAAGCACGGTGATAATAAAATGAAAATACAACAGGAGACTTTAAAGCTTCAGAATATTGCTGGAGCGAGTCCGTTGAAGGGTTGTTTACCGGCATTGCTGCAAATACCTGTCTTCTATGCCCTATTTACGTTCTTTCCGACCGCATTTGATTTGCGCCAAAAGAGCTTTTTGTGGGCCGATGATTTATCAAGTTTTGATGTAATTGCCGAATTGCCATTCAATATTCCTATTTATGGAGACCATGTAAGTTTGTTTCCTATTTTAGCTTCCATCGCCATATTTGTATATATGATGATGAGTACTGGGCAAAGTATGCAGCAACAGCAGCAACCTGGGATGCCAAACATGAAATTTTTAATGTACTTGTCACCTTTGTTTATGTTGGTTTTCTTCAATCAATATGCAAGTGGGTTGTCGGTGTATTATCTAACTTCAAACCTTATTACCATTGGAATTATGCTAGTAATCAAAAAGTTCATCATCGATGAAGATAAGATTCACGCAAAAATTCAAGAGAATAAGAAAAAGCCGAAAAAGCAAAATCGTTTCCAACGAAAAATGGGAGAAATGATGGAACAGGCTGAAACACAGAAAAAAAATCAAAAGAGGAAATAGTTTAAGAAGCGCTGTATATTTCGGCAAAGTTGGAAAGTGCAATTTATATGATTTGCAGGCGTTTATCATTCAATAGAAACCCTAACTATAAAATGAGGAATTCGTTTTTTATTTTCTTCGGAATTATTTGCTGCTTTGCTTCCATTTCTGCTCAAGAAATCAATCAAAATGATACTGCAGGAGAACGACATGGGGTATGGGAAAAATACTTTCCTTCATCCAAACAGTTACGTTACAAAGGTGAATTTAATCACGGAGTAGAGGTAGGTACTTTTAAGTTCTATTGTAGTGATTGTGGTTCTCAGCCTACGATTGTGAAAGAGTTTTCGAGTAAGACGGGCAATGCAGATGTGAAGTACTACACCAAAACTGGGAAACTAGTGAGTGAGGGGCAAATGTATGGTAAAGACCGAATTGGAGAATGGCTGTATTACCATAAAAAGGCCAATACGATTTT
>JAESTG010000076.1 GCA_016763715.1 Flavobacteriaceae bacterium | reverse complement strand
TTGAATATTGATAAAATGTGCTCCACCACTAAAAGTAGAAGTTCCTACGGCATATGCATAGCCAGTTTCTTCATTAATCACAATGTTGTGGGCACTTCCGAAGCCATCATAGTGAGCATCTTCAGTAAATGTTGCAGGTGGGTTGGCAACATTTCTAAGGCGTGTTAAATCAAATACTTGCATCCCGTGCCCTCCAGATTCACTTACAACAAACACATGGTTTTCATAGACTTTCACATCTCTCCAAATGCTTGAAGTTCCATTATGGGCAGGTAATTTACCAAGGTATTCTACATTTACTGGATCGGAAATGTCAAAAAAGGAAGTTCCATTGGAAACGCCTATAATTGCATATTCTTTGCCATCCTGCGGGTCTGTCCAGCCCCAAGAGTCGTTAGCGGCACTTGCGCTCATACCTCCAGGTGAAATATCATACTGTAAGTCAAACCCTTCACAAGGAAACCCAGCTGAGCTTCCTCCTACGCAGGGTACTTGCCCAAAAATGAATGTACTTGTGAGTAATGTAATGATAAATGTAATTTTTTTCATGAATATTAATGTTAAGATTTGTAAAGTCATCTATTGGCAAGTGCCAATTAAAAACTAGAATATAACGATTATCGTTATATTCTAGTTTTTAAGATCAAATTTTTAACAAAAAAATAGCTTAAAGTTTATTTTTTTACAATTTTTTTGGATACTTCTCCATTAATTTGAATAAAGTAAATTCCTTGTGCGAATGTCGAAATATCTATCGCTTGTTTTTCGGCATCTAGATTGCTTATACTGTAAAGCAACTTTCCTGAAATATCAACAATACGAATATCCGTTAAATTTCTGTTTGCTGAAATGATATTTATCACATCAGAAGATGGGTTTGGAAAAATGGAAAGCCCTTCACTTAAACTGGCATCTTGTAATGATAAGATTTTAGCAACAGTCAAATCGAATGAACAGTTTGAATCATTCCCTTCATCGTCAGAACTTTCAAAAGTAATGGTGTGAGTTCCTAAAGACAATTGAGTTCCAGCTACGGGGTCTTGTGTTATCGTTGCAGATGTTGTACAGTTGTCGTCTGCGGTAACAACTCCATCTCCTACATAGTCTGGTACTGTGTAGAAAGTCTCTCCAGCATCATAAGCTACTGTTTCATCTGTAGGACAATCCATATCAGGACCTAAGTTATCTACCACAGTCACAGTTGCAGTACAAGTATCTGTATTTCCTGAAGGATCGGTTGCTGTTAGCGTTACTGTTTGAGGACCTAAATTAGAACAATCAAAAATATTAGGCCTTACTGTTAATGCAACGTTACCGCTGTTATCTGAAGATCCACCATCTACATCACTTCCAGTTACAAGTACTTCTCCGTTTTGACCTAGTTCAGCCGTAAAATTCTGGCACATAGCCACAGGATCTGTTGTGTCTACAGCAGAGGATTTGGTTAAAATAAAACCTCTGTTGATATCACTTATTACTATATTACCACTAGCGAAGTATGGGTATACATTCCATGCTCCATTAAAGTTTGCATTATTATTATTTACATGGCTATCAAAATATCCTTCTTCAACAATTGTACCTCCAGCAATATTGCTGATATCAAAAACGCGAAGTCCAGCAGTATAATTAGCTAAGAAATATTTGTCGCCTTTTACATATCCGTTATGGTCAATGGCAGCGGTTTCTCCAAAATGAGTGAAGTGAAGTGAAGGATTGTCTAAATCGGTTAAGTCGAAAATAAGAGTTCTTGTATTAAATCCTACGCCTAGCTCGTCTGTCTCGTCACCTACAATAAAATAAGTTTGATCTTCAGTAAACCAACCTTGGTGTGTATATCCAACGTCTGTGTAACTAATTGTGGAAATACTCTGTGGGTTGGCTTTATCTGTAATATCTACGATAACTAATTCATTTTCATTACTGCCAATTAAAATCTCACGACCTGTATAATCTCCATCAGGGCCGTTATACATAACTACTTGCGCATCATGACTGTAGGCATCCATGCTATATCCACCTTCTGCTGAAGGATTTAATGGGTCTTGAATATTTACAAAATGAGGCCCCCCGTTAAAGGAGCTAGTCCCAACGCCATAAGCATAACCACTATCTTCATTAATCACAAGATTATGAGCACTTCCAAAGCCATTATAATGAGCGTCTTCTGTAAATGTCTCTGGAGGGCTAGCAACACTTCTTAGACGGGTAAGATCAAATACTTGCATTCCATGTCCACCTGCTTCACTTACAACAAAAGCGTAGTTGTTGTAAGTTATTACATCTCTCCAAGAACTACTCGAAGTATGAGTAGGTAGTTTTCCTAGGTAAACAGGGTTTACTGGGTCAGAAATATCGATAAAAGCAGTTCCATTATCTAGGCCAACAAGAGCGTATTCCTTGCCGTCCAATGGGTCGGTCCAGCCCCAAGAGTCGTTTCCAGCACCTGCGTTTAATTCACTTAAAGTTAGAGTTGACTGTAAGTCGTAACCATCGCAAGGAAAAGGGCCAGCAGAGCCTCCAGCACAAGGAGACTGCGCAATTAAAAATTGAGTCGCTGTCAAAGCAAATAATAGTAGTAGGTTTCTCATGTGTATTGTTATTATATATTGTTTTGGGTTGAAATCTATTTTTTGATTATTTTTTTAGTAATACGATTGTTGACACTCACAAAGTAGATGCCTTCAGAAAAAGAGGAAATGTCTATATTTTTATGAGTCGTACGAAGAGCTTCTTCAGAATATAAAACTTTGCCAACCACGTCAACTATTAATATAGACTCAATTTGATTGTCGTTAGTCTTGATGGTTAATTTATCAGAAGCTGGGTTAGGGTAAACTGCAAAACTGCTATTTGCATTAAAGTCGTTAATATTCAATTGAGAGGATCTCACCAAAAAGAACCCCCCGCTACGGTCATTAATCATAATATTACCACTAGCAAAGAATGGATATACGTTCCAAACACCCTCATAACTAGCGTCGTTATTTTGAGTATATGTATCGAAAAATGCAATTTCTGAAATATTGTCGTTTTCAATATCACTTAAATCCATAACGCGAAAGCCTGCAGCGTAATTAGCTAGGTAGTAGTTGTTATCAATGACATACCCATTGTGATCAATAGCTGGTGTAGTTCCGAAGTATGAAAAAGCTTCGGTTGGGTTATCTAAGTCTTCCAAATCAAATACCACAGTTCTAGTGTTAAATCCAACATTTGATTCGTCAAATTCATCGCCTAGTAGGAAGAACCTTTGGTCTGCTGTAAACCACCCCTGGTGTGTGTACCCAACATTGCTGTATGAAAATGATGAAATTCCTTGTGGAGAGCTTTTGTCAGTTACATCAACAATAGACACGATTTGTTCGCTACCGTTACTTCCAATATAAAGTTCTCTACCTGCATAGTCTGCATCTGGACCATTGTAAGTTACAACTTGGGCGTCGTGTGTATAACCGTCGCCAGAAAAACCTCCTTCACCCACTGGGTTTAAAGGGTCTTGAATATTTATAAAGTGAGCACCCCCACTAAAAGTGTTGGTTCCTACGGCATAGGCATAGCCAGTTTCTTCGTTGATTACGATGTTGTGTGCATTGCCAAATCCACTATAGTGCGCATCTTCTGTAAAAGTAACAGGGGGATTTGCAACGTTTCTTAATTTTGTGAGATCAAAAATTTGCATTCCGTGACCTGAAGCCTCGCTTACAATAAAGGCATAATTGTTATATGTTTTCATGTCTCTCCAAACAATTGAACTAGAAGCAGTAGGTAATTTCCCTAAGTATACTGGGTTTACTGGGTCAGAAATATCAATAAAAGCGGTTCCATCCTCAAGGCCCATAAGAACATATTCTTTTCCGTCATCGGGGTCTGTCCAACCCCAAGAGTCATTAGCACCTGAAGTATTAAACGTGCTTAACGGCAAATGGGACATTAAATCATAACCATTACAATCGTAAGCGCCAGCTTGACCATTTACACAAGGTGTTTGAGAGAGAAGAGTTGCAGTGCTTAAAAACATCGCAACTGAGAGGAGCTTTAGTTTCATTAGGAGATTTTTGAAATGTTACCAAAACTAATAAAATTATAGGAGGATTAATGTTAATTGCCTCTAGATATTAGTAGAATATGAGATTTAATCCTCTACTTTTATAAAAATAGACAAGGCTTCGAAGCCACGAATGTTCAAAAAAGAGGAGGTATTACATTTCTTAGCTGTATTTTTGCAACCTTTAAATTTGATAGCATGCTGGAAAATAAAAACCCTTCAAAAACTAGTATTTCTGAACTAGGAGAATTTGGTTTAATAGATCACCTCACGAAGAACATTGAAATTAATCAAAGCGCTACTATAAAGGGCATTGGTGATGATGCAGCAGTACTTGCTATTGATGCAAAGAATCAAAAAGTCATCACAACCGATATGCTTGTTGAAGGAGTTCATTTTGATTTGAGTTATATGCCTTTGAAACACTTAGGGTATAAGGCTGTGATGGTCAATTTAAGTGATGTGTATGCCATGAACGCAAAGGCTACTCATATTACGGTTTCACTGGCAGTTTCCAATAGGTTTCCAGTGGAAGCTTTAGATGAATTGTACGATGGTATCAAAATGGCTGCAAAAATGTACGAAGTGGATATCATTGGTGGAGATACTACTCCTTCTACATCGGGGATGATTATTTGTATTACTGCTATTGGAGAGGTGGCAGAAGATAAGGTTGTTTACAGAAGTGGAGCTAAGGAAAATGATCTATTGGTTGTTACAGGAGATTTAGGCGCAGCGTATTTGGGTTTACAGGTTTTAGAGCGAGAGAAACAGGTTTTTAAAGTCAACCCAAACGCCCAACCAGAATTAGATGGTTATACCTATTTAGTTGAAAGGCAATTGAAACCAGAAGCCCGTAGGGATATTTCAAAACTGTTAGCAGACCTTGACGTGCTGCCTACAGCTATGATAGATATTAGTGACGGCTTATCTTCAGAAATAATCCATCTTTGTAAAAAATCCAATGTAGGTTGTAATTTATACGAGGACAAAATACCGCTTGATCCACAGGTAATCTCTACATGTGAAGAATTCAAAATGGATAGTACAACCATTGCTTTAAGTGGAGGTGAAGATTATGAATTGTTGTTTACCATCAAAACAGAAGATTTCCCCAAAATAAAGGCAAACCCACATCTAACTGTTATAGGACATATGACCAATGAAAAGGAAGGAATTCACCTTATTACAAGGGCAAACACCAAAATCCCATTGATTGCTAGAGGTTGGAACTCGTTGAATGAAGAATAACTAGACTGCTGTTTTATTCCGAAAATGTTGTTCAAATAAGGAATTGTTGGTTTCCCAGTATTTGGTTAGTTTAACAATTTTTCCGTATCCGTCTTCTGTGTATCTTTGTTTACAGCATTTGCATCGATACTCTTTGATTTTGTAATCTCCTTTTTTTACAGAAACAAATTGATGCCCCCGAATTTTGCAGATTAATTTTTTCATACAGCATTGATATATTTTCGCTTCATCTTTTTTTCAAAGAATAGAGCTAGTGAGGTGTTAATTTTTTTGGTTTGAAATGTTAGATTCTCTAACCGGCCAGAGAAATTATCCGTAACATCCTTGCTGCAATTTGTACACTTGTACTCATTGATGTGGTTGGTTATTTTTCGGCTAATTACATAGTCGTGACCTAACGTACTGCAAACGATACCAGTAAAGGAAAACGATCTTCTTGGGGATGTTGTTTTCATGGTTACTTGTTTTGGGAGGTCTAAATGTACACAAAAAAATCTTATAAAACAGATGAAAGACAAATATACTCGATTAAGTGTATAATTTTAACAATTCCTCCGTATTTTCAATCCAACTCATATGGCCGCCAAGAAGCGTAATTAGCTTTGAATCTGTCACTTTCGAGATTTCTTTGGAGATCGAAAAGGGCACTACAGGATCGTCATCTCCACAAATAATTATTTTATTTCGGTTAAAGTTTTTTAGAACTTTAGTACGATCAGGTCTATTTTTCATTCCTTGAATAGCGGCAAGAATTCCTTCAATGGGAAAATTCATTGCTTCTTTTTTGAGTGTAGCAATTTCAGAAGTATATTGTTGATGTGAACTTTGGACAAACAGAAGATTTATTATATTCCCAATAAATGCTTTTTTGTTTTCTGAAACGATTCTGGCGCCACGATCACGATTTCGTTTTTGTTCGCAAGTATCTGCCCGCGTGGTCGAATTGAGTAATGTAAATTCCTCCAAGATATGTTCATGAGCTTCAAGTAAAGCCAACGCAACATAGCCCCCCATAGAATGCCCCATGATTGAAGCCTTTTCAATTTGTAGATGATTTAAAAGGGCATACACCACGTTTGCCATATCCTCCATGGAATGAATTGGAGCAATGCACTCACTTTTTCCGTGTCCAGGGAGGTCAATGGTAAGTATCTTTCTGTTTTTTGAAAGTGTTGGAACCAACTTGGACCACATATTGCTACTTTCTAAAAAGCCGTGCAACAAAACTAAGACTGGACCTTCTCCCGCGATGTTGTAAAAAATTGGTGTTTTGTTATAGTGATAAATCATTTTTCTATATTCGGGACAAATATAAACGAGTAGTCCGAGACTTAAAAGAAGATGACTCGCAACATTTGCGATAGATCCAAATTTATTTGGAGTAAATATCATCTTTAGCAAAAACCTATGAATCAAAGTAAACAAACCTTTATTACGGCTTTCGCTCTTTTCTCACTTTTCTTTGGTGCAGGAAATTTAATTTTACCTCCTTTTTTGGGATATAACGCAGGTGAAAATTGGTTTTGGGTAACTATTGGCTTTGCTATTTCAGCCGTGATTATACCTATTCTCGCTATTTATGGTCACGCTCGAATACAAGGAACCATGCTTGATTTTGCCAATAAGGTGTCCCCTGGCTTTGCAATGTTTTACTCTGTGGTGGTGTACATAATTTCTATTTCATTGCCCTCCCCAAGAACTGCTTCTGTTACCTATGAAATGGCAATCGAACCCTATTTCGAGGTGAGTTCACTTCTATTGAGTTCCATTTATTTTGCTGTTGTGTTGGTTTTTGTGTTAAACCGAACTCGGATTTTAAGTGTAATCGGAAAGTTTTTAACGCCACTTATTATAGTAATTCTCCTGTCCATAATTTGCATTGGACTTTTTGGAAACACGGCTCCAATGAGAGAAGCTGTGGAAGGGATCTCTGTTATTGGAGGTATTATTGAAGGATACCAAACCTTTGACGCCATTGGAGGGGTCTTAGTAGGTGGAGTGATTGTCATTTCTTTCGCATTGCAAGGCACCTACGATTATGAGGCTAAAAAGAAAATGATGGGAAGAGCAGGACTTTACGCAGGTATTGGTCTTTTCATTATTTATGGTGGACTTATTGCCTTAGGGGCTTTTTATAGTAATGAAATTACTACAAGTTCACGATCTGAATATCTAACCTATTTAAGTAGCGAGACGCTTGGAAGTATTGGGACATCGTTCCTTGCCGTGTTAGTTTCCTTAGCCTGTTTTACCACAGCCGTTGGAATTGTGACTGGAACTGCCGATTTTGTAAAAGGTCTTTTTAAAGATTCTCAAAAAGCATATTTAATTACAGCTATTTTGGGCTGTTTGATAGGTGTTGTAGTTGGCCAGTTCGATATTCATTATATCATAGACTTAGCTGTTCCAGCGCTTATGTTTATCTATCCTATTACTATTAGTTTAATCTTGCTGAATGTTCTTCCGAAGCAATGGACAAATAAGCTTGTTTTTCGGGGGGTGACTATAGTAGTTTTTCTATTCAGCTTGCCGGATGTTTTAAAAGAAATTATTTCTGACAATCGAATTATTCCCTACCAAAAATTCATTCCCGATGCATTAATTGAATCTAGCAAAAGTACAATAGGGGTGTTCGAAACCTATATTCCTTTTGCTAAAGATGGGATGGGGTGGGTATTGCCAGCCTTAGTCATTTTTGTATTGTTGAATATTCGAAACTTTAAGGCTCGTTAACTATGCATCAAACCTTCAATCTCGTCTGCGTCTATTGGAATATTTTGCATAGATTAAAAGGTTCTCCCGGAGATTGAATAACGACATCATCTTCCAAACGAATACCAAATCCTTCATTGGGAATATAGATGCCAGGTTCTACTGTAAATACTTGATTAGCCTGCATCGGCTCCCATAAAATCCCATAATCATGGGTGTCAAGGCCCATATGGTGGGAAGTGCCATGCATAAAATATTTTTTATAAGCAGGCCGGTCGGTGTTTTCGTTTTGCACATCTGCTTTGTCGAGCAGGTCTAAACCTAGTAATTCCGAAGTCATTAATTTACCTACCTCCACGTGATATTCTTTCCATAAAACACCAGGAATTAACATTTTTGTAGCTTCATTTTTCACTCTATTTACAGCATCGTACACATCACGTTGGCGTTTTGTAAACCTTCCGTTTACTGGAATTGTACGGGTCATATCACTTGAATAATTGGCATACTCGGCACCAACGTCCATTAAAATAAGAGCACCATCCTTACATTGTTGGTTGTTTTCAATATAGTGCAGCACGTTCGCATTATTTCCACTGGCAATAATAGGAGTGTAGGCAAATTTTTTGGAGCGGTTGCACAAAAATTCGTGCATAAACTCAGCTTCAATTTCAAATTCCCAAACTCCAGGTTTCACAAAACCAAGGACACGACGAAACCCCTTTTCAGTAATATCGCATGCCGTTTGAAGTAAATCAATTTCAATAGAATCCTTAACCGAGCGAAGGCGTTGCAAAATAGGATTGCTTTTTGCCCAACTATGCGCAGGAAATTTGTCTTTGGTAGTCTTTATAAATCGAGCCTCGCGAGTTTCGGTTTCAACGTTAGCACGATAATGTTCATTTGTGTTGAAGTAAATGGTGTCTGCTTGCGTCATGATTTCGTAAAAAACCTT
>JAESTG010000075.1 GCA_016763715.1 Flavobacteriaceae bacterium | reverse complement strand
TAATTTCCCTCTTTTCTGATACCATAGATAAAGGGTTCTTAGGGTAGACAGTATGGAAAACAATATGACTTCAGGATGGCGAGATTGGAGTTGCCCCAAACTAATTCCATCTTTAATAATACTTCTGAAATTTTCTTCGTACTCCTCTCGCATAGTGGTGAAATCTTTCAAATCTTCACCCTCCAAATGCATCCAATCGTTATTTAAAGCCGCCAATGCTTCCGAATAACTTACGGTAATATCAATATGCAATTGGATGAGCTTTTCAATTTTTTGAAGGGGTGAAATTTTGGTTTCCATTACTTCGGCCATGCCTGAGGTAAACTTCCTCGCCAATTCTAAAATAAGCAGCGATAATATCTCTTGTTTGCTTTCAATATGATTGTACAAACTTGCAGCCTTTATTCCCATTTCTTGTGCAATGTCTCGCATGGACACTGCGCTATATCCCTTTTCTTTAAAAAGCTGGGAGGCTACATTTACAATCTCTTCTTTTCGGGTGGCAATTTTCATGAAAAGCTAAGATACTAAATGGTAACGATATTTGCGTTAGGGATAGAGCGGCTTGTTTGAGCTCTTCTCCATAGCCTAGCGACGGAGAAAGCGAGCAGCGAAAGCCCGTCCTCTGTAGATCTATTTCGACCAATTAAACTAGCAACTTCTGAGGAACGCCCCACTTTATTTTAACACTATAAATTTCCACAACGTTTGCCGCATTTGCTTATAAGTTGCTACTTTTGAAGGTCTATGGAAATTCAAATTGAAAGCAACGAATTAATCGATCGCCTGCCTCCTCATTTAAGGCAGTACATTAAACCGCAGGATTATGAGCAATATACACCCATTAATCAAGCGGTATGGCGATTTGTGATGCGCAAGAATGTAAATTATTTAAGCACCGTTGCACACGAAAGTTATCGAGACGGTCTTCAAAAAACTGGTATTGCGATTAACGAAATTCCATCTATGTATGGGATGAATCGAATTTTGAAAGAAATTGGCTGGGCAGCTGTTGCCGTAGATGGGTTTATCCCACCCAATGCGTTTATGGAATTTCAGGCGTACAAAGTATTGGTTATTGCTAGTGATATTCGGCAATTAGAAAATATTGAATATACTCCTGCTCCCGATATTATTCACGAAGGAGCTGGTCACGCTCCTATTATCGCAAGTCCAGATTATGCTGAATATTTACGCCGATTTGGAGAAGTTGGCGCCAAGGCTATTTCTAGTGCCCACGACATTGAAATGTACGAGGCTGTTAGGCTTCTTTCAATTATAAAAGAGGCTGATGGAACACCCCAATCTGAGATTGATGCCGCTGAAAAACGAGTGGAAGCACTACAAAACAAAGAGGTTCCAGGTTCCGAAATATCTTTGATTCGGAACTTACATTGGTGGACTGTTGAGTATGGTATGGTGGGAACTGTTGAAGACCCAAAAATTTATGGTGCGGGCTTGTTGTCATCCATCGGCGAAAGTGAATGGTGTATGAAAGACGAGGTGGAAAAAATACCTTATTCTATTAAAGCAGCTTATAAAGATTTTGACATTACCAAACCGCAACCACAATTATTTGTGACGCCAGACTTTGCTTATTTACAAGAAGTATTGGAAGAATTTGCCAATACTATGGCGGTTCGAAAAGGAGGTTGGCGTGGGCTTAATAAACTCATCGAATCCAAACAATTAGGAACCATCGAAATTAGTACTGGATTGCAAGTAAGTGGTAATTTTAGTAGAATGATTCGCAATGAGGATAATGAAGTGGTTTATTTTGAAACGAAAGGTTTGACGGCTCTTTCCTATCGAGAAAAAGAAGTGATTGGACACGGAGTGAGCAGACATACCAACGGATTTAGATCTCCTTTAGGCAAGCTGAAAGGGATTAACCTTGCCATTGAAAACATGGGGCCACGCGATTTACAAGCCTATGATTTTTACGATGGAAAACCCATTGCTTTTGAATTTGAAAGTGGCATTACGGTAGAAGGATTAAACGTTACTGGAGTCCGTAATCTGCGTGGTGAATTGATGCTAATTCAGTTTACGGATTGCACGGTAAGTTATAAAGACGAAGTGTTATTCAGCCCGGAGATGGGTGATTTTGACATGGCCGTTGGAAAAGAGATTGTTTCGGCTTTTGCTGGGGCTGCCGATTATTTGTCGTTTGATTTAGCTAACCATAAAAGTTCCACTGAGACGGTACGACCGAATCTTACGGAAGCTGAAATTCAATTAAATGAGTTGTATGCTAAGGTTCGCCACATCAGAAACAATGAAACTGCTATTGTTGAAACGGAGGATTTGTTACACATCTTTGATGTATTACAAACAAAACATGCAAATGATTGGTTACTGCCACTAGAGATATATGAATTAATTGCTTCTGAAATGGTGCTAGAATATCTACATAACCTTCAGAATAAAAGGCCAGAAATAGCCCATCTAATAACTAGCGGACTAACCTTGTTACCTAAAATTACAGAATAACTTAATCTTTTAATTGAATTTAATATGGGGTTTTTAGATTTCTTCGGAAATAAGAAAAAAAAGATAGCAGATTTTCAAAGTCGTAATGCGATTGTTTTGGATGTGCGCACAAAAAAAGAATACAATCGGGGAGCTATCCCTAACTCCAAGCATATTCCCTTGGACATTCTTTCAACAAAAATTTCAGAAGTAAAGAATTGGAACAAACCAGTAATCACCTGCTGCGAAAGTGGTGGTCGAAGTGCAATGGCAGCACGCCTGTTACGAACTAACGGTGTTGAAGTAATTAACGGAGGTGGTTGGAATTCTTTGCTTAAAAAAATGTAACCTACTCATCAATAGGATTTTTCCTGCACAAAAAGGAGTTTTTTTAAATTTACTTCCTCATCCTTTTTTGTAGTTTTGAGTTCATAAACTCATTTTAAATTATGTACAATTACAAAGCACACATTAAAGCCGTTTATGATGGTGACACTGTAACCGCCGTGGTGGATCTTGGTTTTCTACACTACCAAGAAATGAAACTTAGATTATATGGCATCGATACTCCAGAAATGCGTGGTGAAGAAAGAGAGGAAGGCATCGTAGTTCGTGATATAGTTCGAGGTCTTATTCTAGATAAAGAAGTTGAAATTCATACGTACAAAGACAAACAGGGAAAGTATGGACGTTATCTAGCAACCATTATACTAGATGGTCTAGATATTAACCAGTGGTTAGTGGACAATGGTCATGCGGAAGTTTATTTACCCTAGTTCAATTCGCCAAATGAAATACCATAAATAAAAAACCCTCTCTCAATTGAATGAGAGAGGCTT
>JAESTG010000074.1 GCA_016763715.1 Flavobacteriaceae bacterium | reverse complement strand
TTCTTAGCCTCTGCAGCCGATTTCGTTTTGAAAGCCGATAGATTGGCACCCATAGGACTTGGTATAGATTTACTAATAAGAAACGAAGCATTCTCTGCATCAATCATGTTTCCTGTAGTATAATCACTTACTTTCAATGATGTAAAAGAAGCTCCTTTTTTGTCCTTTATATAATTCACAAGGCATTCAATAGACCCAAAAGTTAATGATTTCATTTCACCATCAATTGCGGATGCTTTATGAAGTGGGTCTTGAACAGCCATCGAACAATGACTGCATTTTGCATTATTTTGCGCCCATACATTGTTTAAAATTGGGCAGATTGTGAGTGCTATTAAAACGAATATCTTTCTCATGTTAATGATTATCTAACAATTAAAAATTTGGCATTTTCTTTGGCTAAAACCTGATGTTTTTCATCGGCAGGAAATGTAAAAGTTTGATATTTTTCGAGTCTAAATTCTCGCCCTGAAATATTAAAAACAATAGCTCCTTCCAACATTACCAATAGCGCATCTCGAGGAGAAGTATGCTCTGGAAATACAGCGTCTTCTTCTAAAGTGATTAGCAAGGTTTCACAGGTTTCAGTTTTGGATATTACCGTTGCCGTAAGTCCATCAAAAATGGAATCACGAACCGTATTATTAATTTCGTACATGTTATTGACTTTTTATATAGTTTTGAATTTCTTTCCAAGAGTACAATTCACCTTGTTTCTCCTTTAGTATGGACATGGCATTCTCTTTCGATTTTGAAGCTGAAAGATTAGCTCGCATCGGGCTTGGAATTTCAGGAGATATAATAAAGGTAGCCGTGTTTGCGTCAATCAATTCGCCAGGGGTTTCGTAATCTGTCACTAGAAATTGAGCGACCGATTCCACGTCAAAATCTGACAACGAATTAATCATACACTCGGCTGCATCAAACTTATAAACCTTTCCTTTGTGAGTCACCAATTGAGCGGCATGCTGTCGATCTACAATAGTCATACTACAATAGTGACAGCCATCTTCACCATAATGAATTTTGTTGGTTTGAAGATTACAAGAAATAAAGAAGAAGAGTATAAGTAGCGAAAATGGTGTGATTAAATTTCTCATATCATTAAGTTTTGATTTTCTTTTTCCTGCCTACTAAAAAAGCTAGAAAGGCTAATAACATTCCCAATGCAAGAAAGTAAGCTCCAAATTGTGGATAGGAATGTGCTTTAAAGTTTAAAATATCTCTGGATCCAAACAATGGAGGTTGAAAGCCCATCACGGTTCCATCTGGATTGGTGAATTTCATAATTGCCTTTGGGTCTAAGTCATGACCATAATCATGTTCCCATAAATAAAAATCATAAATTCCTGCACCAGCCAAGACCACCATGAGAATCAACCAGCCTAGCATCCATTTATAATTTCCTTTAAACCCAACTAATAATCCTAGTATGGACATTACGATAATTACCGCCGGAAACACTTTAAACTCAGGAATGGTTTCTGGTATGTATTTCATGCCCACATAATGGTTCATTAAATTGATGTTTTTGATATCATGTGGATGTTCGTCTGCAAAATCAAAAATGTAAATATCCATCCCTAATGGAATTGGGTATTGCGGTGCTTCCAGCCGTATATTCCATAGAGGAAACACAAATAGGCCAAGAATAGAGATGGCACTAGCAATCATGAGAATACGAGATTTATTCATTTTCATCTTGAATATATTTTAAGTTTGATTTCTTTTTTACTGAAATAAAACGAAGAAGTAATTATTAATTTAAAGTTCTTTTAAAAGGCGGGGACTCTTCAAACCCCCGCCCTTATGGAAATATTAATCACTTATCTAAAA
Organism: Flavobacteriaceae bacterium; assembly: GCA_016763715.1. The sequence goes on along the minus strand of JAESTG010000074.1, from coordinate 4,668 downwards.
ATATCTCCGCTACTAAAACAACTTAGTCTTCACCCATGGACCAAGACAACTCTAAGTCTGACGATGCTGGAGACACTCTAACATATCCCTGCATTTCTTGGTGTAATGCTGAACAGAAGTCGGTACAATAAAATGGCCAGACCCCAACTTGTTTAGGCTCCCAAATGAAAGTTTCTGTTTGCCCTGGCATGATAAGTAATTCAGAAGCATTTGCTCCAATTATACCTATCCCATGCGGAACATCATAATCCTGCTCCAAATTTGTAACATGAAAATAAACCTTGTCTCCAACTTTCACCCCTTCAATATTATCTGGATTGAAGTGACTACGTATCATAGACATGTATATATGAACTTCATTTCCATCTCGAACAACCTTCGTATCTGCTTCCGTATGAACAGCATATTCATGTTCATTTTCTTCTAATTTGTATATTTTTTTAGAGTTTTTCATGATAATATCGGCCTTGATACCGGCAGCATAATGGGGTTCTCCTATCATTGGAAAATCAAGTAATAGCTCCATTTTATCTCCTGTAATATCATACAACTGAGCTGATTGAGTAACTTCAGGACCTGTAGGTAAATAGCGATCTTTCGTAATTTTATTCATGGCAAGCAAATAGTCTCCATATGGCTTACGAGAGTTTCCACCAGGAATCATTAAGTGACCAACTGAGTAATAGCATGGTTGTCTATCCACCACTTCCCAAGTTCCTAATTTCCATTTTACAACTTCAGAAGAAATAAAGAAGGTAGTATATGCATTTCCTTTTCCATCAAACTCTGTATGCAATGGGCCTAATCCAGCTTGGTCGACCACGCCTGCAAGCACATCTTCAAACTTTAAAATAGGAATTCCATAAGCTTCTCCATCAAATTTTTCGGCTTCAATAGCAGCTAACATTTTTGTAAAAGAGTGGATTGTAAGGTTAGCCGACAGTTTTCCGTTTCCAACAATATACTCTCCAGACGGATCTACATCACAACCATGGGGGGATTTTGGAGTTGGTAATAAATACACCAACCCTGGAAGTTCAGATGCATCAAGTATTAGCACTTCTTTTTTCATTGTTGAAGTTGCTGAATGTGTTTTATGATCGTAGACATTATGAGCATAATTGGCAGGCATCATTTTCCCTTTTCCAGCTTTGATATACTCCTCGGCCTTTTTCCAGTTTACAGCAGCAATAAAATCTTTATCGTTTTGTGAGGCATTTACTTCTAATAAAGTGTGAGCTTCTTCTGTATTATAGGTTGAGAAAAAGAACCAACCGTGAGACACTCCACGTCCAGGGTGAGAAAGATCATAATCAAAACCAGGCATCAAAATTTGAAAACTCAAATCCATAGCACCATCCTCTGGGTCTACACTAATAAAAGACAACGCTCCTTTAAAATTCCCTTTGTAATCTTTAATGGACATATCCCGTTGCGGAATTGGCACTGAAAATCGTGTCCCAGCAACCACATACTCCGTATTCTCCGTAACAAAAGAAGAACTATGATTTCCCGCACTATTTGGAATTTCGAGAATTTCGGTCGTTTCAAAAGTTGTCAAATCAATTTTCGCAATTCGTGGTGTATTATTCCCGTTGATAAAAACCCATCGGCCATCCACAACTCCATTTGTTTGAGAAATATCTGGGTGGTGAGCATCATCCCATGGCACAAATCCATGAGATGTATTTAACATGGGTTTTGTTTCTTCATTGTAACCCCAAGCTTTCTCAGCATCCTGAGAAAAAACAGGGATTACTTTAAATAGACGTCCAGAAGGCAATCCATAAACGGACAACTGACCACTAAACCCACCAGAAACAAAGGCATAGTATTCATCATATTCTCCTGGTGCTACATACACCTTTTCAGCAGCGTTTGAGCCAAGTGCTCCTCCACTATTCTTCTTGGTAGATTCGCTATTATTGCAACTAACCAAACCTACAATAAGGGATAGCAGTAGTGCAAAATTTATTCTGTTTTTCATGATTATAATTGTTTTAGTTGTTTTCAATTAATTTTCGGGTAAGATTACTTTATCTACCACATGAACAATTCCATTCCCAGCTGGGATACTTGCCAAAATTTTAGCCCCTCCTACGTATACATCGTCGCCTATCACTTCTACTGGAATATTTAAGTTGCTTGCTTGCCCAAGCGATTTAAACTTCTTCAAAAAATCCTTTGAATAGTTGCCAGGCGTTACGTGATGCTTGAGTATAAACGCCAACTGACTTTTATTCTCAGGTTTCAATAGGTCTTCTACGGTTCCTTCTGGCAATGCACCGAACGCCTCATTGGTTGGCGCGAAGACCATGAGCGGTCCAGCATTAACGAGCACATTCTCCAATTCTGCCGCTTGTACAGCTGCCACTAGGGTGGTGTGGTCTGGCGAGTTAATTGCTATTGATAAAACGGTAGGTCTACTCTCATCGTCCTTGATGAAAGCCTGACCTTGTCTTTTAGTTGACACTTCTTTTACTGGAGCATCCGAAGTGGTTTCTGGGTTCTTGGTTTCATCTTTGCAACTCGCTAAAAAAACGAGGGCAAAAACCATTAATAAACTAAATAGTGATTTCATAAGTTCTGTTTTTTAGTATTCGGTAGCCTCAAAAAAGACTGCCGAAAAGTGTATAGATTAACGTGTTTTATCTATTAAAGAGTTCTGAAATACTCAAGTATGGCACGGGCTTCTTCTTCAGTTAAACTCTGATTAGCCATAGGAGATCCATTGAATTTAATGAGTAATTGTTTAGCAATGGGGTCATTTTTCACCATGCCTTCAGGATCCAAAATCATATTCATAATCCATTCAGCAGATCGTCTTTCTAAAACACCTACCGGAGAAGGTCCAATAAATTTTTTGTTGACCTTATGACAAGCTGTACATTTTGCGTTGAATAGTGCAGCACCAGTGGCTACCATATTTTCATCAATTGTTTCTGGTAATTCGATATTTTTAATAGGCCCCACTCCTTTGTTGCTTAAATCAATCATAGGAATTTTATCGCCTGCCGTGCCATTAGTTTTTTTAACTTCTTTCTTGGTAGCACCAATTTTTATTTGCTTTTTCTCTTTTTTCTCTTCTCCACCGCCGCAGCTTATGAGGAAAGAAACAAATACAACTGCAATTAACTTTAATAGGTATTTCATGATGAGTATGATTATTATTTCACACCAAAAATAGCCTCTGATGAAATGTTAAAATATGATAAATATCATAAAAAGATAAAAACATCTTTTTATATTGCTATACGCTTTAATCCAAAAAACCCTTTAATTAGACATGTTTACAAATTCTTCGAAATATGCCATAAAGGCTCTTTGTGTTATTGTTGAACAAACATCGACGGAGCACAAACTTTTGGTTAAAGAAATTGCAGAACAAACTGGAATTCCAAAACCCTTTTTATCTAAAATTTTACAACAGCTTTCTTCGAAAAACTATATTTCTTCAACAAAAGGTAGACATGGAGGATTTTATATTGAAGAGGAACAACTAGAAAACTCACTCTTAGATATTATTATTGAAGTGGAAGGTAAAAATAGATTACAGCGATGCGCCATAAACTTTGAAGAGTGTGATTATGAAAACCCCTGCCCCATCCACAAATTTATCACTACAGCCAAAAATGAACTTCAAGAAAATATTAAAAACATAAAATTGAAGGATTTGAGGAATCACTATGGATCACTTCATATAGAAATGGATAGTGATTAAATCAACTCCAATTACCTGAACACTCTGCTAATGAAAACAGCTTTATCTACAAAATATACTCTGACCAAACATTATTTTAGAGAATTGTGTAGAAAGTTCTACATAATTTACACATATTTGCAGCCAACAAAGCAATTAAAAGTACTCTATGAATTTATTTATGACACATATCAAGGACGCCCAGAGGCTACCTTTTTTCGTATATAGATAGGTAGTAGACTGAAAAAGATATAAAATAGTACAAGCGTCCAAGAAATTGGACGTTTTTTTATGCCTTTTTTTAAGCTTACTACTTAAATACCAAAAATGGCGGTTGAAAAACTAAGCAGCAGTAAGACAAGCATTTACACGCTTCTACTAAAACTCGTAAGAAAGCGGGTAGGGGTTTTTTATGTTAATTTTTGATTTAAATACCTGATTATCAATAAATTATATTTAATATTTTGTTGTGTATTTCAAAAGTATGTTTCATATTTGCACCGTAGAAATAACAATAATCATTTTTAAAACCGAAGAACTATGAAACTTCTTAATTCATTCAAAACCATTACCACGGAACAAGGTTCTGTTGTATGGTTGCTTCGGAACTTCATTACTAGATAATCTTCATTATATAAGTATGAAAGTCCGAAGACAAATAATCGTTTCGGACTTTTTAGACACTTTCCATTTGTTTAAAACTCTTGAAGCGTATGCTTGACACAAAGTGTTAGGCAGCACTCAACTATATCGAAAATATTAGATTTCTGAAAAAGGAACTACTTCCCTAGTAGCGTATTCCAACACTTTCGGCACTCAATTTTTGACAAATTATTAATGAAAACTATCATGGGTAAAAAATTAAGTGGGAGAGACCTAATCAAATTGGGGTTCCCAAAGAACAATAGCATTAATGTGACTTTAGGTCAGATAAATCGCTATCAGAAGAAAAAAAAGAAAGAGCAAAT
>JAESTG010000073.1 GCA_016763715.1 Flavobacteriaceae bacterium | reverse complement strand
CTGCGGCCTTTAGGTCATGACCTCCAACACATTATATAATTAATCCATTAAAGTAAACACCCCAACAAACCAACCCTATTTAATAAAAAACCCCACCCAAACACAAAAGTGCTCGGGCAGGGGAGGTTATAAATATACTAAAATTATTTAATGCTTTTTTTCGAAGAGGGGTTTACTTTCCGCCTTTAGCCTGCAAATCAGCAATACAAAGAGGGTCCAATGCGGGAACTTCCATACGACGGGTTAAATTGTTTATTATTTTGGTCATGCTACTTCTAGTCACATTAGTGGCGTCAAAGTACATAAGGCAGTCTTCCACAAAACAATGTTTAGCATGCGCCAAATCTTCGTGTTCGTCGTGTATGTCGTCATTTAATATGTTGGTAAGGCCAAGAATGTGCCCAAATTCATGGTTTAGAGAGGCGCTTTCTAATAACGGAAGAACAGTAGGGTCATCTTCGGTAATTACTTGTAGCGTACGTTCGTAAATTACAATGGAAGTGTTGCGGTAGGCAGTACCAAGTGTAACCGTGGTTTGCGTATCGTTGGTGGAACTTCCATTTGAAAAGAATACATAGATGGCAAGATCGTCACCTTCGGTGTATTTGGTGCGAACACGATCTTCAATATCCCTAATTTCTTGAATAGTGAAAGGGTCATTAGGCTGTTCTGCAATTTGTCTTTCCACAAAATTAATTCCCGATGGTTTGTTTACTCGATCCGTGATAAAAGTTCTTAAATTGTCGATGCTTTCCTGAGTAGGTTTGTATATTTCAGAATAAACCAATTCGACCGTTAGGCTTTTATAAAAGTCATTAGAAAGGATATCTTCGGAAGAAGCTCCCAATTCTTTTCTATTTTCAGCCTTGGGGTCATCAACGGTAACGTCCTGATCGTCGTCCTTTTTACAGCTTGAAATTGTCATTAGAACGAAAAACAGTAGTAAGATTTTATAAGAGAAGCTACTCATGGCGCAATTTTTGTATTTTTAGCAAACATAATCTATAATAACACATTTTAAAAATGAGGTCAATTTTTTTAACGGTTTTTTCGCTAGTTTGTTTCACTGCTGTTGCACAGGTAGATGGATTTCATGAGGATATCATTGCATATTTAAACGTGAACGGTACTCAACAACAGTATGAGCAAGCCTATGAAGAGATGTTTGAAGTCTTGAAAAGGAATTTTGAAACCGCAGACATTCCAAATAAAGTATATGAAGAGTTGAAGTCGGATAAAAACCAAAGCTTGGAAGATATTACTAAGTTTTTGAGTTTTGCGTATCGCAAGCATTTTACAAGAGAAGAGATTGTTTTGATGACTCATTTTTATAAATCAGATGCTGCACAGAAAATGATGAAACTAAAGGAAGGCCCAATGAGTGAGGCCGAAAATGCACAGATTGACGCCTATTTTGAAGGAGATTTGGCCAAAAAGATGGAAGCAAAAATGCCAGAGCTAAAAGAAGATATTTCCGAAATTTCAGGTCATTGGAGTCGGGAACTCATCATGGCAAAAATGAGTGCTTTGATTAAGATGGGGTATTCTTCAAAATTTTAAGTTGGGCTAAATAATCAAAATTTTCACCACGAGTGAGTATTTTAAAATACAATCCGTTTTCCTTACAAAGACTTTGAAATCGGTCTTCATCGAGATATAACCAAGGAAATTTTTTACTTTCCATTCCTTTGTATTTTATCACAAATTCTAACTCGCCGTAGTAATGGTTGGCCGGAACAATAATACCTCCTTCTTCGGTAGCGTCGTACATATATTGTAGGTCACTCGAATCGATAAGTATTTGACCGTTTGGTGCCAATAACATTTTGAGATGTTGCAAGTATTTGGAAACTTGATCTATTTTCTGAAAAATCCCCGTTCCGTTCATCAGCAATAAAATAGTATCAAACTTTTCTTCGGAATGTGCCGACGGGTTGAGGTGCATCAAATCTATATGCCGAGTATGTGTAACACCACGTTGTTTGGTTACTTCAATGGCGCCTTTAGAAACATCAATTGCCAATACCTTCAAACCTTTGTCTTGCAAGTACAACGAATGACTCCCAGCACCGCAACCAACGTCAAGCACGGTTCCTGTTGCCACGTCCAAGGCTTTTTGTTCCAACGGTGGCATTTCAGCATAACTTCGGAATAAATATGGTAAAGGCAATGCATCTTCTTCACTAATGGATGTTTCGGTGAGGATGTCTTCGGAATAATTTCCGGTGAAATAATCGAGTAAAGCACTCCCTAAAAGGTCTTGCATGTGTGTTTTTTAATAATTTCGTTTTGAAATGATTTTATTTCGTATCCGTAGTATAGCGATTTTCACGTTCCGAATTTCGTACTTTTGATGCATGGATGAAATTCTAAAAGGGCTTCCAAAACTTGCCAAAGATACACATAAGGAAAATGTGAAGTTCTTTACCAAGCTTAAGAAAAAAGTACCCAAACATTTGGATGTGTTGATGCAGGAATTGCACGAAGCTGAATTTGAAAAAACCCATTGCCTTACTTGTGCGAATTGTCGCAAAACTACGGGGCCTTTAGTTACAGATAAGGAAGTTGCTCGTATCTCAAAACATTTTCGGATGAAAGAGCAGAAATTCATTGAGCAGTATTTACTGGTGGACGAAGACAATGACTATGTGGTGAATTCCCTTCCGTGTCCATTCTTGGGAGCCGATAATTATTGCAGTATTTATGATTTACGCCCAAAAGCCTGTCGTGAATTTCCACATACCGATAGACGAAAATTTCAACAAATATCAGATTTAACTTTGAAAAATGTTGCAGTGTGTCCTGCTGCTTTTAACATCGTTGAGGAGATGAAACGTAGGATTAATCTATAATTTTTTACTTCAGTCGTATATCAAATAGGGTTGTCGCATCTTATCGTACGCTTGCAAATCTCGCAACCAAGTTTTTCTAATCTCCCGAAAGGTATAGCCTTGCTCAATTTGTTGTTGCAATTTGGCGGTTCCAGCATGAGCGGTGAAATTGGCCGTATTGAAAAATTCTTCTTTTTTCTGATGGCTGGTGTAGGCATTAACAATCCAAGACAGATCTGCTCTACTCATTTTTGGCGTGTCTCGAAGGTCTAGTCCGTTGCAGACTTTTCCTTGATGCTTTGGGTATTTAGAGCCAAAATTAGGTTCTGGAGTGTAGGTAAATGGATAGTATTTTGAAGAAAGGTGAGGGGAGCCAATTACTTGAAACTGCATTTCGGTACCACGACCCGCACTGAGGTTGGTACCTTCCAGAAGTCCTAACGACGGGTACAAGTTGATGGCAACATCGTTGGGTAAATTAGGAGAAGGCCGTACAGGCAAGGAATAAGGTGTTTGGTGAGTGTAGTTTTCCATTTGTATGACTTCAAGGCTGCATTTAATTCCGTTGGCAAGCCATCCTTGACCGTTAATCATTTGCGCATACTCGCCTATGGTCATTCCGTGAACCAAAGGGACTGGATGCATTCCTAAAAAACTGGTGTGTTCTTTCTCCATCATTGGGCCGTCAATATAATGACCGTTTGGGTTGGGGCGATCTAAAATAATGACTGGAATCCCAGCTTCTGCACAGGCTTCCATGACCAAGTGCATGGTTGCGATATAGGTGTAAAATCGAACGCCCACATCTTGAATATCAAAAATCATCACATCAATGCCTTTGAGTTGGTCTGGTGTTGGTTTTTTATTTTTTCCATAGAGAGAAGTAATGGGCAACCCTGTTTTGGTGTCTTTTCCATCTTTCACGGTTTCTCCAGCATCGGCTTTGCCACGAAAACCATGTTCTGGCGCAAAGACCTTTTTTATGTTTATTTTACTTTCAATAAGAAAATCGACCAAATGGTTGGTCACGCTCTTATCGTAGGAAGAGACGGTAAATTTTTCATAACGAACTAATGATGTTTGATTGGCAACTACTCCTATTTTTTTATTCTGAAGTAATGGGAGGTAACTTTCATATCGTTCGGCGCCCATGACAATACTTTTTTCTTCTGAATTTCCTTTCAGAGAAGCTATTTCAATCGTATCGTGAATTATAATTTCTTCGGAACTATTTACGTTCTTGTCTTTGTTTCCACTTCCGCAGGAAAAACAGAGTATAATGGTTAATGGAAGAAAAGTTAATAGTGTATTTTTGGAAAAGAAAAATTGCATAGATACCTAGTGAATTTCGAATATTTTATCGCCCGACGCATTGTCGCTTCGAAAGATTATAAAAGTAGTATTTCGGCGCCAATAATAAAAATTGCCATTGCGGCTATCGCACTAGGGGTGATTATTATGTTGATTTCTATTGCAACTGGGGTGGGTCTTCAGGAAAAAATAAGAGAAAAGGTCTCAGCATTCAACGGAGATATTATTATTTCTAGTTACGATTCGAACTTTAGCGACGACTCTCAAACCCCTATTTCCAAGAATCAGGATTTCTATCCTACATTTCATACTGTGGAGGGGATAGATCATATTCAGATAACAGCTTCCAAAGGCGGTGTGATTAGAACCGCAACCGATTTTGAAGGTGTTGTAGTGAAAGGAGTTGGTGACGATTACAAATGGAACTATTTTGAAGAGTATTTAGTAGAGGGGCGTTTGCCAGATTATAGCGGAAACTTGAATGATGAAATTCTTATTTCTGAATATTTATCCAAACGACTCAATTTGAACTTGGGAGATAAGGCAAATACACTTTTTTTTCAGCAAGAAAGCAAACAAAAAACACGTGTCCGAGGTTTTTTAATTGTTGGAATTTATAAAAGCGGGTTTCAAGAATTTGATGAGCAATTTTTGCTAGCCGATATTCGACATATTCAACGACTGAATCGTTGGAAAGATAATGAAATTGGTAGCTTCGAAGTATTTGTAAGTAACTTTGATGATATCACTTCGGTGGGAAATCGCGTGTACGATGAAACTCCCAGTGAATTAAATACAATTACGATTCGGGATAAATATTATACCATTTTTGAATGGTTGGATTTATTCGATTTTAATATCATACTCATCATTGGGATTATGATTTTGATTGGTGGAATTAATATGATTACCGCCCTATTAGTACTCATTTTGGAACGCACCCAAATGATTGGGATATTGAAAGCCATGGGAACCACAGATTGGGGTGTACGGAAAATATTTTTATACAATGCCATCTACATTATCTGTGTTGGTCTGTTTTGGGGTAATTTAATTGGAATTGGCCTTTTATTACTTCAGAAATATGGGAAATTTATCAAGCTGGATGCCGATACTTACTATGTCACGGAAGCTCCTATTTATTTGGATATTAGCTATGTGGTATTGCTGAACGTTGGTGTTTTGTTTTTGTGTTTGTTGATGTTATTAATTCCGTCTTATATCGTTACAAAAATCTCTCCTGTGAAAGCTATGCGATTTGAATAGTTCATTTTTGTTATTGAACTCCCTTTTGTAAACCCTTGCACGACACTAACCGAAAACGTACCTTTGCGCCGATTTAAAATTGACTATGGAATACGCTGAAAACATCTTGGGAACCATTGGAAACACTCCATTGGTGAAAATAAATAAACTTGCTGAAGAGTTGCCATGCTTGTTATTGGCAAAGTATGAAACTTTTAACCCAGGGAACTCGGTGAAAGATAGAATGGCGCTCACCATGGTGGAAGATGCCGAAGCAGATGGACGTTTACAACCAGGTGGAACTATCGTTGAAGGCACAAGCGGAAACACTGGTATGGGACTGGCTTTAGCCGCCCTTGTGAAAGGGTATAAAATGATTTGTGTGATTACAGATAAGCAGAGCAAAGAGAAGGTAGATATTCTTCGAGCTGTGGGTAGTGAAGTATTTGTTTGCCCAACCGATGTGGCGCCAACCGACCCTCGTTCGTATTATTCAACGGCTGCTAGATTGGCAAAAGAGACACCAAATAGTTGGTATGTGAATCAGTATGACAATCCGAGCAATGCAAAAGCTCATTATCAGAGTACTGGCCCAGAAATTTGGAAACAAACGGATGGGAGAGTGACGCACTTTGTTGTAGGCGTTGGTACTGGAGGAACTATTAGTGGAGTAGGTAAATACTTGAAAGAACAAAATCCAGATATAAAAATTTGGGGGATTGATACCTACGGAAGTGTATTCAAAAAATACCACGAAACTGGCATTTTTGATGAAAAAGAGATTTATCCGTACGTAACTGAAGGCATTGGTGAAGATATTCTTCCGAAGAACGTAAACTTCGATATCATTGATGGGTTTACCAAAGTAACCGATAAAGATGCCGCTGTGTATACTCAGAAATTGTCTAAAATTGAAGGTATGTTTTTAGGTAATTCTGCTGGAGCAGCTATGAAAGGAGTGCTTCAATTGAAGGAGCATTTCACCAAGGACGACGTAGTGGTGGTGTTATTTCACGATCATGGTAGTCGCTATGTTGGAAAGATGTACAACGACGATTGGATGCGAAAAATGGGCTATATAGACTAACTTCTAAGACTTTTTATATATTTCTTTTTCAATGACTTAAGAGATTGTCTAGTGGAAAATATGTATTTTTGACTGTTCTTAATACGAAGCTCCCGCATTTTTTTGATAAATGAATGAAGACTTTCTTCATTATGTGTGGAAGTTTCAGAAATTTTCATCGGTCGATTTACGAACCGTTCAGAACGAATCACTCCAAGTACTTAATGTAGGTAACCATAATTTTGATGCAGGCCCCGATTTTCTCTTCGGAAAAGTGGTTGTTGATGGTCAAGTATGGGCAGGCACAATTGAAATCCATTTACAATCTTCACATTGGTATGCGCATCGACATGAGATCGATATGCGTTACGATAGTGTGTTTCTACATGTGGTGTGGGAACACGATATGGATATTCGACGTAGCGATGAGACTATCATTCCAACATTAGTACTAAAAGATTGTGTGGAGAGACGAGTACTACATAACTATCGAAAACTATTTTCAAGTAAACAGTTG
>JAESTG010000072.1 GCA_016763715.1 Flavobacteriaceae bacterium | reverse complement strand
TCTAAATCCTTTTTTAAGGAAAGTATGTTTATTTTCAAATCACTAACTACTGAAACTACTCCTTTGTTTCTTTGTGCAGGAGAGGCTTCATAAATACTCATGATAAAAGATTTATATCGATTTTTAAAAAAAGAATTAAAATATGCTGGATGTTTTGCTAATAATTCTGATTCATTTGTACCGATTAATGGATTTTCAATACTAGTATTAGGAATACCTCTAAAGAAAAGTATTTCAAAAGCTTTTTTTTCAGAATCATATAATGCATCTTCTTTTTTACTGCCAAAGCCAATACTTCGTAATTCAATGGTTTTATGCCTGTCTTCGTTTACTACATTTACTTCCGCAGTAAGTGGGGTAATTATTTTTTTAGCACAAGATGTTAAAAAAAAGAAAACGATGATAGATAAGATTATTTTTTTAGACATAGTTATTTAGTTTTTAGAATAGCATTCGATTTTTGCACCTGCATTAAATTTAGCTAAAATTGCTACTCCTCCTTTTATAACTTTAGCTTCTGAAATTTCATCACCTTCAACCTTGGTTATTTTTATTTTACCAAGCTCTTTTCTTCTTATTAAATCTTTATCACCAACTTTCATTGTAACAAGTTCAATTACATAAAATTCTTGATTTTTCTTAGCTCCATTTAGGTTCCCAACATTTATCAATAATGATTTAGCTTTGCTTGATGAAGCTTCAGATATTTCAATTATTAATGTAGTTACTGGAAAATGTTTCCCTACAAATTTATTTATTGCTTTTTGCGTTCCCTTTAACGAATTAAAAAAGGCTTTTTCTGGTGTATTCGAACTTCCTGTAGATGAAGAAACGACACTTCCCATAAAGCTTTGTTTAGGTCGAATTAACTCGCTTGCAACAACCTGCCCCGTTTCGATATCTATTACTTGTATTGAAAATGAAATTTTGCAATCATAATAAGTAGAGGTTTCATTTATTTTCTTAACAATATCAATTTGACTTATGCTTCCAGTTACAATTTGTTCTGCACCTTCTAAGCTAGTTTGATTTATAGTTTTTCCATCAATAAATGCTTCACTTTTTTGTAGTTCTTTCTCTGCCTGAAGTTTTTGATAATTGGTTCGATCAACAATATTAAATCTATTTGTACTATAAAATGCTTCTTTTACTTTATCTTCAATTGCTTTAACATATTTTGTTGAAATGCTCGATGAAGTTGTTTCAAAAGCAGTAATTGCGATTGTTTTTTTTTGCGCAAATGTTACTGTACTAAAAAGTAGAACGAGTATAATTGGTTTGATTAATTTCATCTTCACCATTTTATTTATGCTTACTTCAAAATTTAGTTGGTGTTTCAGCTTATTCCCAACATTTATATTTAAATCAAATTGATTTTAAGTTGAATATAAAATTTGTCAACCCTTAACTATTTTATACGTTATTGTTTATATAAAATAATTATAGTCCTAAGGTTTTCCATAGGGGACTAATCTTTAATCGGGGAATAATGAAGGGGAGAATAAAAAGTAAAGATAGAAAAATTTAAGAAATTGGATGCAATGCCTCGATTATTTCATGAAGATTTTCTAAGTTGTCCCCATGCATAGTCTTTTGTAGAAGAAATACAACAGTGCCACGTTATATACTGTATTCAAAGAGAGAATGGTAGTGTCGTAAAAAATAGTATTATAATAGTCGCTGAAAATCCTACATTCAATTTTCGTCCATTTATGCTAAAAGCACTATAAAAGTTTTAGTAAGTAGCATCATTAATCTCAATCCAATAACCATCTGGATCTTGTACATAAACCTGCCTTACACCATCTGGACGGTCAGAAATAGTCTGTGGTGTTCCTGGCCAATCTTCAAAGGGAATATTCTTCGCCTTAAGATGTGTGATAAAAGCTTTCAAGTTGGTAACTGCCAAAGCCAAATGTATAGGCTTATGTTGTTTTAATTCAACGGCACCTTCAATAATATGCAATTGTTGATTATTGTTTAGGGAAAACCATCGTATTAGGGGATTGGGGATTGAATGGCTAATTTCTTTAAGTTTAAATATTTCAGTATAAAATTTAACGCTCACACCCAAATCTTTTACCAAGATAGCGTTGTGGTCATATGAGAGACTAAATTCTTGGCTTATAGAGGAGGTTGAAATAAGGACGATGAAAAATAAAATAATTATTTTTTTCATTGGGTGTATTTAGTAACGTTAGATATTTCGCCTGCTTAAAACTACAATTTTAATTAGGATTCATTGCTTTAATAGATGTAGTCATGTTGCAGATGAATACCACACCTTTTTACTTTATCATTTTTTTGTACATTAGTTGAATGCCTGTTTGGTACATACTCTTATTTGGATTGTTGTTGTTTACTTGGTTATTAGTATCCTGTTATACTATATTCAGGATTACTTTTTGTTTAAGCCTGAAAAACTTCCCAAGGAATTCCAATTTTATTATGACAATCAAGATGTCGAAGAATACAATATTGAAACTCGTGATGGAGCTATTATAAACGGGTTACATTTTAAAACCAAGGCTCCACGGGGCGTAGTTCTCTATTTAAAGGGTAATTCAAAAAGTATTAAAGGCTGGGGGAAATTTGCAGTAGACTTTACTAGACATAATTATGATGTGATTATGATAGACTACCGTGGCTTCGGGAAAAGCACGGGTAGACGTACACAAAAGGCCTTGAAGCATGATTTACAGTACATTTATAATAAAATAAGAGAACGAGTTAGCGAGGAATATATTATATTATATGGTCGATCTATGGGCTCTGGTTTTGCCACTAAATTGGCTTCAACCAACAATCCGAAAATGCTCATTCTCGATGCACCTTATTATAGTTTGACTAAGGTGACCAAGCGATATATGCCTTTTATGCCTTTGTCATTAATACTGAAATTCCCGATGCCGACCTATAAGTGGTTAAAGTATGTAAATTGCCCAATTCATATTATCCATGGCACCAATGATAAATTAATTCCTTTTAGTAGTAGTGTGAAGCTTTCAAAGATTAAACCTAAACAACTCGACTGTGGCCAGTTATTGATGGAGGACATAAAAATCTAAATAATTTTGAAAGTTACCATCGAATGCTAGGAGAGATTGTGAATTATAAGGAAACAGAAATTGACCTAGAAACATCTAGTCATAAAGTAAAACATACCGCTAAGAAAACTGAATGAAACGACTAAAGAAAACAGCCTTTTTTCTAACGAGTTGCTACTTATTTATAACTGCCTTCATGTTCCTACTGCAAGAAAAACTTATTTTTTTACCCACTCAGCTTCCTCAGGACTACACCTATAACTTTGAGCGACCCTATGAAGAATTCTTTATAGAAACAGCAGATGGAGCCCGTTTAAATGCACTACGATTCACTACGGAGAACCCCAAAGGAATTATTTTGTATTTCCACGGAAATGCAGGTGATTTGTCTCGTTGGGGAGAGATTACTTCTTATTTTATTCAATACGATTACGAGGTTTTGGTGATGGACTATCGTACCTATGGCAAAAGTACAGGGACACTTAGTGAATCTGAACTATATAAGGATGCTAGTCTTTTTTATAATAAAGCCTTGGAGTGGTTTCCTGAGAATCAGATTACAGTCTATGGACGTTCTCTTGGTACTACCTTTGCAATCCATGTTGCTTCAGAGAATAACCCCAAACAATTAATATTGGAGGCTCCGTTTTTTAGTCTAGAGGCGGTCGCAAAGAAAAGGTATTGGTTTTTGCCTATCAAACCGATGTTGAAATATAGGTTTCCTTCTTCAGAGAAAATCAAAAATGTACAAAGTTTGATTACGATATTTCACGGTACCAATGATGGGGTAGTACCCTACAAAAATGGGGAATTGCTACAAAAGATACCTTCTAACAATCAATGTCGATTGGTTACCATTCCGAAGGGAACTCATAACGATTTGATTAATCATTCAGAATATCACGAGGAAATTCGGAAGCTATTAAACGAATAACTTTATGAAATAGATTAGTTTTTTCTCTTCTTTTTGAGTTTACCAGTTCCTTTGCCACGTTTTTCCAGACGTTGCCGGTTTTTTTTCAAGGTAGCTAAGCGCTCTTTTTCTTTTTCCTCAAGTATCTTACGTTGTGCTTCGGCTTTAGCTTTAGTTTCTTTT
>JAESTG010000071.1 GCA_016763715.1 Flavobacteriaceae bacterium | reverse complement strand
TCCTTTTCTACCTAATAATTCACTTAAATTATCTGACATATATCTAACTAGCTTTAGTGCTTGATGAACTTATTTTAGTGCGCTGCAAATTCGAATAACATGTGGCTCTTTCACCTCTGCAAAATGCGAATAATGTGATTCCTAACTCCTTGGCGTAATCTACAGCCAACGAAGAAGGTGCCGAAACTGCCGCCAAAAACGGAATTTTTGCTTTAAAACATTTAATGACTATTTCATATGAGATTCGTCCACTTACGGTCATAATTTTGGCTTCTTTTAATTTACCCGAAGCAATTAATTTTCCAACCACTTTATCTACAGCGTTGTGTCTTCCAATATCTTCCATAGCATACAGAAACTCACCTTCCATTGAAAAAGCTGCGGCGGCATGTGTCCCTCCAGATTGTTTAAAATCATGTTGAAATGAGCTCATCTTTTCAAACAAATGATGGAGTAAATTAACATCAATCTTCTCCGTGTCATCAATGGTTTTACCAATAAAGGCAAGGTCTCCCAATTCCGTTTTACCACAAATACCACAAGAGGAAACCGACAATAGACTTCGGCTATTAGAATACCCCTCACCTAATTTATCTTTGGGAATGGAAACATTGACAATGGTCACAATACCATCCTCATTTTCCTTTTTCAACACAATATCTGGATTGAAATTTACATCATTTATAACCCCTTCAGAATGCAATAAACCACGAACCAAACTAGCATCTTCACCTGGCGTACGCATAGACACGGTGAAAGGTGTATTATTTATATTTATTTGCAAGGCTTCTTCAACTGTAAGTGCATCCACAATTTTGTTGGCTGCACCTATTTCAAATTTCTTGCCTTCGTAGTTTCTAATTGCCATGTCTATTCTACTTTGATACGTACGACTTTAACAAATTTAGTGGAAAATATGGGAGAATTTTGTTAAAAAATATTCCTTTTATCACGCTATTACACATTCATTAAAACAATCCTGTAATGTTTCCGTCATTATCAATATTTATATTTTCTGAAGCAGGATGTGGAGGCAATCCAGGCATTCGCATCATTTCACCTGTAATTGGAATTAAAAAACCAGCACCTGCTGCAATTTCAATTTCCCTAATGGTAATAGTAAATCCTGTGGGGCGACCAATAAGCTTAGGGTTATCAGATAATGACTTCTGAGTTTTAGCCATACAAATAGGCAGATTTTCCAAGCCTAGAGCAGCAATAGTTTGTAAGTTTTTCTTGGCTTTTGCACTGTAATCTACCTTTGCGGCACCATAAATTTTAGTGGCTATGGTTTCAATTTTTGACATCACGTCGGCTTCCCAATTATAAAGAGGTGTGAAATTTGACTCACCAGATTCAACAATATCGATTACGTGTTGCGCTAAATCTAAAGCTCCTTTGCCTCCCTTAGCCCAAACCTCAGCAAGAGCAACTTTTATATTATTATTCTCAGCAAATTCTCGAACTGCAGCAATTTCGGCATCACTATCGGAAACAAATCGATTGATGGCAATGACTGGCACAATATTGAACTGTTTTATATTCTCTAAATGCTTTTCAAGATTGGGTAATCCTTGTTTTAATGCTGAAACGTTCTCTTCAGTTAAAGATTTCAAATCGGCACCGCCATGATATTTTAGGGCTCTAATAGTCGTTGTGATTACCACAGCTTTTGGTGATAATCCAGCACTTTGGCATTTGATATCCAAAAATTTCTCGGCCCCTAAATCGGCTCCAAAACCAGCTTCGGTAACGGTATAATCGGACAATGTCATTCCCATTCGAGTAGCAGTCACCGAATTGGTTCCTTGCGCAATATTAGCAAATGGACCACCGTGGATAATTGCTGGATTTCCTTCAATGGTTTGCACTAAGTTTGGTTTTATTGCATCTTTCAGCAAAGCAGCCATAGCTCCCTCTACTTTTAAATCTTTAGCAAACACAGGCTCTTTTGTAAAGGTATATCCAATGAAGATATTTCCTAAGCGTTGTTTTAAATCTGCCAAATCATCACAAAGGCACAAAATTGCCATGATTTCCGAAGCCGCTGTTATATCGAATCCTGTTTCTCTAGGTACACCAGAAGTTGGCCCACCCAATCCTACTACAATATTTCGAAGTGCTCGATCGTTCATATCCATTACTCGCTTCCAAGTTACGGTACGAGCATCAATCCCGAGTGAATTTGTTTTGCTCTGAATGTTATTATCAATAACAGCAGACAGTAAGTTGTGCGCTTTTTCTATAGCCGAAAAATCTCCTGTAAAGTGTAAATTAATGTCCTCCATAGGCAATACTTGAGAATATCCACCCCCTGTAGCTCCACCTTTAATTCCGAATACGGGACCCAAAGAAGGTTCTCGAAGAACTACTGTTGTTTGCTTACCCAATTGATTGAGCCCTTCGGAAAGACCAATAGACATAGTTGTTTTTCCTTCACCTGCTGGTGTAGGAGAAATGGCAGTAACCAAAATAAGGTTGCTTTGCTGCACTTTTTCCATGTCAATTGTGGAATGTGGCAGCTTCGCCTTGTACTTTCCATACATTTCAATGGTATCTATATCTAAACCTAATTTTTCTGCAATGGTAGTAATATGCTTTAACTTAATTTCTTTTGCTATTTCTTGATCACTCATACTATTGGCTATTTTTAGAGAACCCCCAATTTAGGCAAAATGCAGAATATATTCAGAAAAAATAATGCCCAGACAATACCTTGGATAATTTTAATGAATCCCATGAACTCACACTTCGTATTTTATCTTCAGAATAAAAGGTATGCTATATAGCAAATATTAGATTGTGAGATTACTCAAAATCTTCACCCCCGTTTGAAAATAATAAGATTCCCAAACCAACAATTAGAACTAATGGTGAAAATGTAAGCAAATTTGAACCTGTCTTGTCATGTTCTTTAATTCGAGTGATATTTTCCTTTTTTATAACTACTTCATCAGATTGGCTATACCTTTTGGGAAGACCTTTGTATTTGCCGTTGATTAATTCAATTCGTCTAAATTCCATAGGCTTTGGGCTATCGGTAGTGGTTACCTTAACTTTTTGCCTTCCAGCAACGGCTTCTTCCAAAGTAATAGATCCTTTATAAACGGTACAACCTTGACTAAGTATAATAATTGCTAGGAACGCAGCGAATGATTTCAATTTATACTTGAGGAGTTTCATAATAAGTCGATTGATTTGGCATCAATAAATATACTGAAAATCAGTGTGAAAGAAGAAAAGTCACAACAATTAAGATTCTTCTGAAAAAGGACTAGTTATCTCTTAAATTTACAGTGAAATAATATTTACCCTATTTTTGTTTTCAAGCTGAATTCCATTTAACAAATTTGTTAGCGCACATTTATCATAAGAAACAGAAGTTAGCACTCCTATTTCTCTCTAATAAAAGTAAAAATCAGTATTTAATATGAATACAAATCTTCTC
>JAESTG010000038.1 GCA_016763715.1 Flavobacteriaceae bacterium | reverse complement strand
TGGATGACTTTTCAGCTCAACCGGGGGAACCTAACGCCTATGGATTGATAGGAGGTGAAGCAAACGCAATTACCCCGCAAAAAAGAATGCTGAGTTCTATGACCCCAACCTTAGTTGAGAAGGATGGGAAATTGTGGATGAGTGTCGGTACCCCAGGAGGTTCCACTATTATCACTTCAGTATTGCAAACCATTTTAAATGTGTATGAGTTTGAAATGAACATGCAGGAAGCAGTCAATGCTCCACGATTTCATCATCAATGGTTACCAGATGTAGTACAATTTGAACCCAATCAATTTCCAAGAGAAACCTTACAAAGATTACAGGCACTGGGCTATATAATTGATGAAGAAAATGCACCTGTTATTGGTAAAGTAGATGCTATTCATGTACGACAAGATGGAAAGCTAGAAGGCGGTGCCGATCATCGTGGTGACGATACAGCGGTGGGCTACTAAGTAGAAAGCACTATTTCAGAGTATTTTATCGAGTATAATCGCTATTCATCGAATTGTAGGTATAATACTACAAAATGTACGGATTTACCGTACATTTGGCCTATAACTAATAATAATCATCTTAAATGCAATTATCAATTCTTGGGGGAATATGCATTTACTTCCGTATGTCTACGGCGCAAACTCCCAAAAATTATTGATTTGCTATAAGTTACCAGTATGAGAAATAAATCTTTTATAAAGGATTTATACGCCCTAATACCACTTGTATTAAGTGGCGTTCTCTGTATTGCCCTTATTTTCTTTCTTCAGCAAAAAATCACTAATGACATAAGTTTTGTTACAACTTTGAAGGAATTGTCGACTACCTTCCTAAGCCTTAGCGGATTCTTAGCGGCCATTATAATGATTTATTTGGCATGGATTGCTATTAGTATGAAGAAACTTAGATCTACTGCTATTGACAGCTTAAGTAAGATTACTCAGAAAATGCATAATTTCCGAACAATCGTTGAAATACTGATGAACTCAAAGATGTGGTTATCTGGCTTAAAAGAATACATCGATGATGAGTTCGTTGGCCTTACCTTCTTTGATGTGAAGGAATTTTATAAAGGAAAGTCCAAACTAGCCATTGAATTCCTACAAGAGAATCATCATTATGAAGACACGGAAAACCTCTATCTGGAAATGAAATCCTTGTTGATGACGAGTCCAAGAGAAAAACAAATTCCAGAGCCAATTAGATACCCAAAAATGTACAATAGAGATATGGTATCCAAATGGTTAGAACATAAATGCGGATCTGGACTTTGGTATTACTTCGGATATAAATTTGGTGAGTTTAAAGACTCTTTGGATTACAACTCAGTATTTGAGCGACATCAGGAAAAGATCATGACCTTGGCCAACTCTATTGATGGTGAAGTTTTTCAAGATTCATCATTCAACGAAGTTTTCTTAGCCAAATTAGGAGAATATATGAGCAAGGAAGTAATTCCCAATCTATTTCAGGTACAAGGAAGGACAGACAAACAGCTGCCATCTATTATAAAATACCTCTACAGTATATTTTTGTCACTTGTACTTTCAGGGATATTACTGCCATTGATTTTTCTACTATTTAGTCTTCCAATTATTGCGCTTATAGTAAGTTATTCGGTGGTTATAAGTGTAATTTTCTTCATTGCTATTAGCTTATATCAATTTGTAATGAAGGAAGCCAATAGTTAATTTTCAATTCAGTCCAAATTCTTCACGCAAAAACCCTCTTTTTGAGACTGATAACGGGTTCAATTTTTAAATCAATTAAGTATCTTTGCGAATTATGGCAAAAAACGAGGACGTAATTGAAGTTTTGGGCGCACGCGTCCATAATTTGAAAAATATCGATGTAAAAATCCCACGTAATAAATTAGTAGTTATTACAGGGCTTTCTGGTAGTGGTAAATCTTCATTAGCCTTCGATACCATTTATGCTGAAGGACAACGCCGTTATATTGAAACATTCTCTGCTTATGCCCGTCAATTTCTTGGGAGTTTAGAACGCCCTGATGTAGACAAAATTGAAGGACTATCTCCTGTAATTGCCATTGAACAAAAAACAACCAATCGTAGCCCTCGATCTACTGTAGGAACTATTACTGAAATCTACGATTTCCTCCGTTTACTTTTTGCTCGAGCTAGTGATGCGTACAGTTATAAAACTGGAGAGAAGATGGTGAGTTATAGTGATGAGCAAATTAAGCAACTCATTATTAAAGATTTTGACCAGAAGAAAGTAAGTATTCTCGCACCTGTGGTACGTTCTCGAAAAGGGCATTACCGAGAGTTATTTGAACAAATTGCCAAACAAGGTTTCTTAAAAGTTCGTATTGATGGTGTAATAAAGGACATTACCAAGGGAATGCGAGTGGATCGATACAAAACTCATGATATTGAGATTGTAATTGACCGCTTAAAAATAAGTGTGGAAAGTGACCATAATAAAAGACTGACCGAAACCATTCTCACGGCCATGTATCATGGCGATGATGTATTGATTATTTTGGACAATGAAAGTAATCACGTTCGCTATTTTAGCAGATCTTTAATGTGTCCTACCTCTGGTATTTCCTATCCAAACCCTGAGCCCAATAATTTCTCGTTCAATTCACCCAAAGGAATGTGTCCTAACTGTAAAGGACTGGGGGAATTGTATAAAGTGAATCTTAACAAAATTGTTCCAGATGCTTCAATGTCTATCAAACAAGGGGCTTTAGCTCCACAAGGGCCGCAAAAGAGCAATTGGATTTTCAAACAATTAGAATTAATTGCTCAAAAATATGATTTCAAATTAAGTGATCCATTTGAGAGTATTCCTAAAAATGCCAAAGAAGTAATCTTTCATGGAGGCAACTCAACTTTTGATGTGGCCTCAAAATCATTAGGAATCACCCGGAATTATAAGATTGACTTCGAAGGGGTTGCTACCTTTTTACAAAATACTTTTGAAGCGAATGAGTCTAAATCGTTAAAACGATGGGCCAAGGAATACATGGACAAAATCATATGCGATGAGTGTCATGGAACTAGATTGAGAACCGAATCTCTCAACTTTAAAATCAGCGGTAAAAATATTGCGGATCTATCCAATATGGATATCGTTGAATTGACCGATTGGTTTGCAAACATAGATAAAGAAATAAGTGGTAACCAACTCACCATTGCATCAGAAATTATTAAAGAAGTAAGTACTAGATTGAGCTTTTTAGTCAATGTAGGACTCACCTATTTATCTTTAAATAGAAGTTCCAAATCCTTATCAGGAGGTGAGGCACAGCGTATTCGATAAGCAACTCAAATAGGATCTCAATTGGTTGACGTACTTTATATTTTGGATGAGCCGAGCATTGGTTTACATCAGCGAGACAATGAAAAATTAATTGATTCTTTGCTGAAACTAAAAGAAATAGGGAATAGTATTATTGTGGTAGAACACGATAAAGAAATGATTGAGCAAGCAGATCACGTCATCGATATTGGTCCAGCTGCAGGGAAACATGGAGGTGAAATTGTTTCGGAGGGAACTCCAAAAGAGATTTTAAAGCACCACACTCTTACTGCTGATTACTTAAATGGGACTAGAGAAATTTCAATTCCGAAGAAAAGAAGAAAAGGTAACGGTAAGAAGTTATCATTGTTTGGAGCTACAGGGAATAATTTAAAAAATGTAGATGTCGAGTTTCCATTAGGACAAATGATTGGGGTAACGGGTGTCTCTGGTAGTGGTAAATCAACACTCATCAACGAAACTCTCTACCCTATTTTAAATGCTTATTTCTTTAATGGCGTTAAAAAACCAATGCCATATAAGAAGATTAATGGACTTAAACACATTGATAAGGTTATTGATATTAATCAGTCCCCAATTGGAAGAACAACACGTTCAAACCCAGCAACGTACACAGGTCTTTTTTCTGAAATTAGAAATATATTTGCTCAAGTACCCGAAGCAATGATTCGAGGTTATAAACCTGGTCGGTTTAGCTTTAATGTAACTGGTGGGCGTTGCGAGACTTGTCAAGGAGGTGGTTTAAAGGTAATCGAAATGAATTTCTTACCAGATGTATATGTGGAATGCGAAACCTGTCAAGGAAAGCGATTCAACCGTGAAACACTGGAGATACGATACAAAGGCAAATCTATTTATGATGTCTTAGAAATGACGATTAATGAAGCCTGTACTTATTTTGAATTAATTCCGAAGATATATAGAAAGTTAAAAACTATTCAAGACGTGGGTCTTGGGTATATAACCTTAGGACAGCAATCTACTACATTATCTGGCGGTGAAGCACAGCGCATTAAGTTGGCCACCGAATTGTCTAAAAAAGACACTGGAAATACCTTCTATATTTTAGATGAACCAACCACAGGCTTGCATTTTGAAGATATTCGAGTGTTGCTTATTGTTTTGAATAAATTAGTAGATAAAGGAAATACAGTATTGATTATTGAACACAATTTGGATGTAATCAAAACAGTGGATTATATCATTGATATAGGACCCGAAGGTGGGAAAAAGGTGGGAAAATAATCACTACGGGAGTTCCAGAAGATATCATTACACATAAAAAAAGCCACACTGCTCGTTTCTTGAAAAAAGAGTTACTTTAGGACTCTCAGAAGCAATTCAGCAACTCAAATTAAGTATTTTTCGTTTTTTAATAGTGGAAAAAAGGAAAGTTAGTTGTTATATATATAGAATACCGTAGTTAAAAAAATACATGAGAAAAGAAAGACATATAAAAAATTGGAATCAGATAAAGACCAATGATTCTTGGGCCATTTTTAAAATTATGGGGG
>JAESTG010000070.1 GCA_016763715.1 Flavobacteriaceae bacterium | reverse complement strand
TTTTTTATGAAAACTGCGTTAAATTTTCTAAAATTCAGTTTATCTTTGTCAAAATAAAACACGCTGTCATATGTTTGATTTCAACCAATATTTAGGATTTCTTGCATTTTTAACAATATTAACCATAGGTTTTTGGTTAATGATTTTTTTAGTTTCCTTTATTCCTTATTGGATTGGAGGCTACATTATCGATAGTTTCAAAATTAAGCGTGAAGAAAGATTAAAAGAAAGAGACGAAGCATAAAAGATGTTTCCATCTAATGATATATAGGGAGTTCCATGGGACTCCCTTTTTTTATACCTCATTGTTTTTTTAATCAATTTTATCCTTCAAAACCTCCTTCATCTCCACCACCACGTTGTGGACGTTGACGTTGTTTCTTTTGGTTCAATCGATAGGTAAATGATAGTGTAAACGATCGTTCACGCCACTGGAATTCACTTGTGCTTCTAAAACTGTCTGTTTCGGTAACAGAGTTTCTTTTTCTTGAATTAAGCAAGTCACTTACGTTGAGCCCAATGGTTCCTTTATCATTTAGAATATCTTTGCTGAAGGCAAGGCTCAATGAAAATATACCATTACTCTCCGTTTGCACAGTGTTTCTTGGGCCACGATAAAATGCATTGGTTTGCCAATCTATTTTCGCTGGTAAGGATACTTTAGAACTGAAACGTGAAAACCAACTAGTATCTTTGTTTCCGAAGTCTACACCATTGAATTCTCCTTCAGTTTCAAATTGAAAAAAGTTAAAACTTCCATTAAGGCGTAACCACTTTATTGGATTGTACAGAACCCCTGCTTCAAAGCCAATACGCTCATTGGTGGCCAAATTAATAGGAATGGTTCTAATTATAGGAATACCGTTGGAGGTTTGCTCTCCTGTTTCCTCTTTTATACGAGAAAAGGCATCCGTTTCATATTGATAATAGACTGAAGAAGTTAAAGTGAATTTTCTCCCCCATTTTTTTAAATAACCAATATAGAAGGCACTAGCATAAGCGGGGTCTAAATCTGGATTTCCTTGAAACACATTAGCTTCACTCGAACGAGAGGGGAAAGGGTTGATGAAAAAACCACGAGGTCTGTTTATTCTTCGATTGTATCCAAGCGTCACATTTTCTTGCTCACTGAGTTCATAGACTAAGTTCACCGTAGGGAATAACCCCAAATAGTCTTTGTCAAAATTGAAGTTTAAGTCGTTGTTTGTTATTACATCTTCACCTGTAACTTCTCCTTTGAGAGTTGTAGCTTCCAAACGTACACCTAGTAAAAATGAAAACTTCCCAAATTTATTTCCATATTGAGAGTATAGTGACTGTACATTCTGCGTAAAATCAAACACATTAGAGATGCTATCATTTCGAACAAAAGGACCATCGGTTACTAACTGTTCAAGTAGTAAATAGTCTGTGACATTATTTTGGTAGCGTGCTCTAAATCCAGCTTCAAATTGAGCATTCTCTCCAATAGGTAACACATAATCACCCTGCACTAAAAATTCGGTACCATCCTCAATACTTAAAATGTCTTCAGCAGGGAGCCTTTGTAGGGCAGGAAATGAATTTAGTTCGTCAATAAATGCCTTCTCTGTTTCGGTCTCAGTTTCGTACTGGACATCTAACGTAAGTTTATGCCCATCCTTGCTAAAGTCGTTTTGATAATTTAATGAAAACTGCAAGTCTTCGGAGTCCTCTTTTTCATTCTCTATTCTGCTTCGGGTTTTTGCGAGGGTATTATTCGTGCTAAACTCGTTAGTGATATTAATGGTAACATCGTCATCATTTCCCTTTCTGTAAAACACTGTAGCGATTATGGATGAAGATTCAGTTAAAAAATATTCAAAGCCTAGATTGGTATTAAATCCACGTCGCAATCTATCAAAATCACGTTTTTCAGTAACCAATGGATTTCCACCAAAAGCTAAAGAATAATTGTTTTCAAAATATGCATTTCCAGGGGTTTCTCGATAGCGATATCCAGTCGTATTAAAAACATTGAATTTATCGGTTCTCAAGTTCACATTTGTCGTGATACCTGCCCCCAAGGGATAGTTGAAATTAGTCTGAATAGAACCATTAAGCCCTCGTGTTTTTTCCTTCCGTAGAATAATATTTATAATTCCAGCTGTTCCTTCCGCATCGTATCTAGCTGAAGGAGAGGTGATAATCTCCACGCGCTCAATAGCTTCTGCTGGTAATTGCCTTAAGGCATCGGTAGATCCAAATCCCGCAATGGCACTAGGCTTTCCATTGATAAGAATACGGACATTTTCATTTCCTCTTAACGCAATAGCTCCGTCTACATCAACAGTCACTGAAGGAATATTATCCAAAGCGTCACTAATTGTAGCCCCACTAGTTGTTAAGTCCTTTCCAATGTTGTAGATTTTCTTGTCAAGTCGTATTTGTACTTCGGTTGTTTCGGCACGTACGATTACTTCACTCAAACTTTCAGAATCTAAAGCAAGCGACATGGTTGGTAATTTGGTGTTTTCAAATAATCGCTGATTCGTGAGTTGCTGAGTCTTGTAGGATATAAATTCAAATTGCACAGTGTACAATCCACTTATGACTTCAATGCTGTAATTTCCTTTTGGGTCGGTAATACCTCCTGTGATGATTTTCCCATCCTTGTCTATAAAAACGATCGTAGCATATTCCAAGGACTCATTGGTATCTTGTTCAAGTACTTGCCCTGTGATTATTACTTTGGGTCTTTCACCACCCGATGGATTACCTCGTTGTGCAAATATTGTTGAAGATAATAGTAGGAGTAGGTAGAGGAAGGGTGGTTTCATTTTATGTTTTGCCAATTTAGACTACGAAAATAGTTCGAGGTTTTAATTGTTAAACTTAAAGTTGTGTTAAAAAAATAAATTTAACAACTCACCTCTTAAGAAGCTCTAAAACCTTCTCCAGAGGCCTTGCTATTATTGCAACATCTCCTTTTACTACTATAGGCCGTTCTATAAGTTGTGGGTGGGATAACATGGCTTTAATAATAGCTTTATCGGTTAACTTTTTGTCTTTGAACTCGGTCTTCCATATAGCTTCGTTTGTACGAACTAAATCTATCGGATTCATTTTGAGGAGTTGAAGTATTTCTTTAAGTTTTTCTTCGGTAAAAGGCGTTTGCATATAGTTGATTACTTGAACATCACTTCCAACATCAGCTAAAATATTATGACAGGAGCGAGATTTACTACAACGAGGATTATGATAGATAGTGGTCATAGATTGCGTAGTGTTTTGAGTTTTTTAAAAATGTATTTTTTTTGAAATTGAGGGGTATATACTATATAGGTAAACTAAAATATTGAGTAACGAAGTTTATTCATTTATCAAAGCTTCAATCTCCTGTGTATAATCGTATTGCAAATCTTCATGCAAGGTTGATATTTTTTTCTGAATTAAATCCAATTGACGCTCGTACAAATTAACCATGGTCACACTATTTCGGATAGATGGTTTAAAATCTTTCAGCGTTTCGCAAAGGAAAAGCAGCAATTCCACTTCTGTTTCTTTTACTGCTGAATACCGAATATATTTTTTTGTTTCTCGTAAAATCTTTCGAATGCTCTTTTTACATAGTAGAAACTACTCGTGTTTATTTCCGAAAAACCTTCCGAAATATGCTCCTTTACTTGATTCATATATTCTTCTTCATTATCGCTTTCAAAGAGTAAATAGGTAAGAACCTCTTTGTTTTCTTTCTTAAACCTAGCTAGCCGAAGGCAAAGCGCCTCTAGTTCTTCCGAAGAACGAAATTTCAATTCCTTTTTTATTTGAGCAACGGTGGCGGGTTTCACGGCAGATGTACTTGTATTAATTGTCAATTCAAAGAACGTAATAATTTTTGAAGTGGTCTTAAATTTTCAGTTTTATACGTTTAATCAAATCATTATATAGGATAATTCATTAAAATTTATATTAAAAAACCCCATCTACTTAAGTAGATGGGGTTT
>JAESTG010000069.1 GCA_016763715.1 Flavobacteriaceae bacterium | reverse complement strand
GTTTATCTACCATTCAAAAAGCCGACATGATTATAGTCCTTTCCAAAGGAAAAATGGTGGAACAGGGGAAACATCAGGAATTGCTTGAAAAGAAAGGTACTTACTACAACTTAGTAGAAATGCAATCGCTTGCTTAAACTCTACTTTGCTTTTAAAAACTTCTATAAAAAGAAAAAAGAAGTGGTTGGGGCTCCACTCCTTTTTTATACAATGGTCATTGCAATTGGGGCTCGCAATAACCTGTTTCATAAATAGGTATGGTCAAATATATATCGAATATTCAGAATAACAAAATACTCAACACTATTCATCTATATTATTTACACTTAATCGGATATAATGAATCAATAAAGTAGTCTATTTCCTACTAATTCAGTAATTTATGATGAATTCTATTGAAATTTGAATTAAAAATAAAAAACGGGCCAGCCCCCGCTAAGACCCGTTCTTGTTGCTCTAATTACAGTTGGGGCTGTTAATTAAGAACCTATACATAAGAAGTATGTGATAAATTTAGTAAATATTTTCCTACAAACAAGAATATTTTACATTTAATCGTTGTAATGACACATTTTAACGATTTTATTGATGAATTACCGTATGGATATAAGAAAGTATAGAATGTAAATTAAACCTTTTATCTTTAAGGCAGTCCTAAACAAAACAACAACTAGTTGGTAGAAGAGCATTCTTTAGTTTCAGCATTACAATCGACAACTGAGAAAGAGCAAGCATTTAAGACCTTGGTTTCTGAGTACAAAGAACGGTTGTACTGGCAAATTCGGAAAATCGTTTTGAACCATGATGATACAGATGATGTGCTTCAAAATACATTTATCAAAATATTTAAGAACATAGATTCGTTTAAGGCAGATAGTAAACTCTATACTTGGATGTATCGCATAGCAACAAATGAAGCGATCACTTTCATTAATACAAAAGCGAAACGAGCCAACATCTCCTCTAAGGAAGTTCAAGAGGTAATACTGTCGAGGTTGGAAAGCGATGTATATTTTGAAGGAAGTCAAATACAGTTGCAGCTACAAAAGGCTATTGCTGCCTTACCACAGAAGCAGCAACTCATTTTTAATATGAAATATTTTGATGATCATACCTTCGATCAACTATCCGATATATTAGAAACCTCGGTTGGTGGTCTAAAAAGTAGCTATCACATTGCGGTTAAAAAAGTTAAGGCATATTTAAAGAACAATGAAACTTTTTAAAACAAACAGAGTCATACTTTCGAAATGAAAAAAGAAGGGAAATACAAACATGGAATGAAGGTGCCTGAGGGTTACTTTGAAAATTTTGAGGAGCGACTCGCAACCAAAATTTCTGAAGAAACCATACCCAAGACTTCTGGGTTTAAGGTTCCATCTGGCTATTTTGATGCGATGGAAGACCAAATTCTTCAGCAAATCAAAAAGGAGACAACCCAGAAAGTTATACCTCTCTACAAAAGAAAGTCTACTTTCTACTTTGCCTCTATAGCCGCTTGTTTATTACTCATGTTTTCTATCTTTACTTCAAAAGGTGATGATGAATTAACCATAGAAGTAGCGGAAATTGAAGCATATTTTAATAACGGTAGCATTGATTTTGAAAGTGAAGATATTGCACAACTCCTAAGTGATAATGACTTAGAGAGTTTACCAATGGAAAGCCCAAATATTTCTTTAGAGAGTTTGGAAGATTGCCTTTTAGAGAATTTAGATGATACAACCCTGCTAATTGAATAAAAATGAAAACGATTTTACTTATAGTTTTGCTTTTCACAACCACTATTTATGCGCAAAAGCATGAGCGCATTAAAGCATTTAAAACAGCACACATCACTAACGCTCTCGACCTTACAACGGCTGAAGCTGAAAAATTTTGGCCCATCTACAATGCACACGAAGAAAAGATGATGGTATTGCGAAAAACCGAAAGGCGAGAGATATTTCATATTCTAAAAGAAGATATGGACAGCCTAAGCGATGAAGATGCAAATATTCTCATTGAAAAAGGAATCAAATTTAAGACTACAGAACTACAATATCACAAGGACTTAGTAGCAAACCTTAGAGGCGTTATCCCCCCTCTTAAAATTTTAGAACTACGTAGGACTGAAGAAGAGTTTAAACGCAAGCTACTTGGAATAATGAAAAAAAGAAGGAAGAATAAAAAAAAGTAGCTCAAAGGAATTAGTACTACTAATAGATAAAACCAAAAGTGATTGTACTTTTATGGAAACCATTTATCTAAAATATCTCTTCCAACAAGTTCGTCTAAACCCGTGAGCTCTTTCTTAAAATAAGCATCCAAAAATTGCTTTGTTGCAGGTTTCATGACAGTCTTTTTACGAACCTTAAGAGGGTTTACCAATCCATGTAATCTATTTATTATCTTCGGAAACAATACTCGTTTCACAACACTATTTGGTGCTTCTATGGGTAACGACTTCAAATTGAATGAATTTCCATAGCGCCTAAACAACAAATTTTTCAATAGCTGTGGCTTCGAAAAAAGCGGAAACTTTCCAGCATTGGAATGTGTTTCAAACACGGATGAATCAAACTCGTCCATGTCAATCTCTAAAAACTCACAAACCTCTTTCATTACTGACTTTGAGTTTTCTATAAGGTCTTCAAAAATGACCACTTTTATATTTTTCTTCGGAATAAATTTATAATAGGCTTCTAATTGGTCTAAATACAAACTACGCCGTAAAACCGAATTAGGGTGGTACTGAAGCACATCTTCAAAAGAGTGAGCTACAATACCAGCTCGCACCAAATGGTGATAGTTGGAATAGGCTCTTTTAGAAGGCTGGCGTAACATAAAAATAAGTTTGATTTCCTTTTCTTGTATCGAAATACGTTGAGCCGCAAACTTAGAGGTGAGATAAGAAGTGGAATCCTCTCCTCTCAACATTCCCTCTCCTTCCTTAAATTTTGAACTATACCAATCCCAAAGTTGTTGGGGATTTTCACCCATTTCCTGAACGGTCCATTGTTGGGATTTCCGATCATAAAAATTGAAGTCGTAATGTTCTATAACATTATCAATATCAAAAAAACCAATTTCTTCATGTGGAATAAATATCTTCGGGTGTTGGTCCAATATGGCGTGCATCGTAGAAGTTCCAGACTTCATAGCTCCACCTATAATGAAATTTGGTAAGACCACACCTTCGGGTGCCTTCCAATTATGTAGTTGATTCTTTTCCAATAACTTCTATTTAAAATTTAATTTGGATATCCGATTGCGGCCACTTGCAAAAGCAACAGAATCATTCACAAATTCAATGGCATAAAAGCCTTCTTCCGATAAATCTACCCAACTAGCTCCCTGATCATTACTATAAGAAATCCCAGGAGAACCAACAGCAACTAACCCCTCACCCATAGTGCCAGGCACAAAAGAAATACTCGATCTATACCCAGGGCCAGCTCCATTACTTAGCAACTCCCAAGTTTTGCCCCCATCTGTTGTTAATGCCTTATTTCCTT
>JAESTG010000068.1 GCA_016763715.1 Flavobacteriaceae bacterium | reverse complement strand
GAATCTCATCAAAGGTGGAAACCCACTTATTACACTGGTTGGACAAGGAGAAATGCGAGTGAATAAATTAAAATTTTTGAATCATCGCTGGATTCAAGCCGATTTTAGCGACGGTTCCTATTGGGGAGAAATGATTATAGAATATTTCTTTGACGAAAACAACGAATTACAACTGACCACAGTTTCTTCTGTACTTTACCCTAATTAAGATATTTTATTTGTCAACTTCACTCAACCACTCTTTGAGTTCATAAAAGTTTTGAGGTGCTACTCCATGCCCTACGGGGAATTCAGAATAGGTACAGTTAATTTTTAAATTTTCTAGGAACGGCTTTGTTTTTCTAGCCCAATCCACAGGGATTACTTGATCTACGCTTCCGTGTGAGCTATAGATATTTAAATTACTAAAGTCATTTTTGGCGTAACCATCTACTAAAATAGCTTCATTGATATAGCCACTTAAGCCAATAATGTTTTTCACTTTTTCAGGATAGCTTAACCCGATGGCAAAACTAAGAATGGTACCTTGACTGAAGCCCAAAAGTGTCACTCGATTTGGGTCAACACCGTAGGCTGAAATGATTTCATCTATACAAGTAACAACGAGTTCTCGAGATTGAATGGCCTGTTGGTCATCACTAAATTTGCCATTGTTGTTATCGAAGTAAATATGGTACCAAGCATTTCCTGTGGGTTGTATTGTGATAGGTGCTTTGAGAGAAATAATGGCGTAAGATGGGTCTAATTCCGAAGCAAAAGAAAAAAGATCATTTTCATCGCTTCCAAAACCATGTAACATGATGATAACGGGAGGTTTTTCTGAAGTAAGGTTAGAAGGTCTGTAATTATGTTCCAAAGAAAGTTGCTGCATAGGGCTAAAATAAAATATGCCGCAAAGTACAATCCTTGCGGCATAGGTAAACTATATTAGTTGGAAAGTCTATCCGATTCCCTTAAACCATTGCTGAAATTGTTCTCCTAAAACAGGTACTGGCTTTTTCTCACCTTGAACAGCACCAATAAACCCAAGTATCCAAAGGACAAAGAGTCCTAAAGAGAAAATGTATCCTACAAAGGGTATTCCTGAAAAGGCTAAAACTGTATTAATAATGGTTACTGCCACCCAAAGAATCATTAAACCAAGGCCTTGTCTAACGTGATAGGCACCTTGTTCCGTTTTAATTCCGTTGTGCATAACTAAGGCAATTATCCAGCCAATAATGGTTAAATAGGCAATGATACCAACAGTTTTTCCATTATCCGTAGTAGAATCTGACATATTAAATTTGTTTTTAGGTTAGTGAAATAATTTGATTAAAGATAAACTATCTAATTCAAAAAAGTAAACCAAGTCTGAAATTTTTCACCTAAAAATGGAATACCCTGTTTTTTATTAAATAACATAGATATGAATGAAATTATCCATAGAATTACCGTAGACCAATAAATATAGACTCCAACAGCGTATTCCTGAAGCGCCACAGCAAAGAAGAGTAAAATGACCAACCCAAACATATTTTTTATATGCCATGTGGCAAACTCATGACGGTCGTCTTTATTCATAAAATAGGCAATGAGTAAGCCTATAAAAGTAAGGTAGGCAATTATGGCTTTTGTTTTTCCAGAGGGGTTACGCATTGAGCATTAGTTGTTTGTTGTTGTATATTCCGTATACATTTCCTTTCATTTTGTGTCCTAAAAACGCGCTGTTTTTGGAGGTTGACAGAATGCTTTCTTCTGTAAATAACCATTCGTTCACAGGCGAGAACATGGTAATATTAGCAATTTCTCCTTCTTTGATCGTGTTTTCTTCAATTCCGAAGACATTTTTAAGGCCTGTTAATCCTTGGATTGTAGTTTCCATGTCTGTCGCTCCTAATAAAGCACCAAAGCAGTTTTCTAGACCAATACTCCCAAAATAAGCATGGTCGAACTCTATTCGTTTGTGTTCAACATCAATTGGATTGTGATCACTTGTAACGCCGTTTATTGTTCCGTCTTTTAGGCCTTTTAGTAATGCTTTTACGTCTTTACTAGTTCGTAGTGGTGGTAGCACTTTATAGTTGGTGTCAAAATTTTCCAGCAAGTCGTCTGTAAGACATAGGTTGTTTATAGACACACTACAACTTATGTTCAGTCCTTTTTTCTTGGCTTCTTTAATAAGTCGGACGCTTTTCTCAGTAGAGATGGTTGGAATGTGTAATCGTCCACCTGTGTATTCTAATAAGTATAAATCTCGTGTAATTTGTAGTTCTTCTGAAAGTGCTGGAATTCCTTTAAGTCCCAGTCTTGTGCTATTTTCTTCTTCATTTACAACACCATTCTTCGCCACAGATACATCAAAGGGGAACGACTGAACAAGTCCGTTAAAGTTTTGGGCATACAGCAAAGCAATCTTCAGCATATTTGCATTTGCCACAGGTTTTTTATAATCATAAAAAGCAATGCAACCTTCATTATGCATATCAAAGAGTTCGGCAAGATCTTGTCCATTGCTTTCCAACGTTAAAGCTCCTATGGGTAAGAGAGTAACAGGGTTACCCTCCGCTTTAGATTTTAAAAATTTGACATGTGACTTCGATTGAGTAACTGGATGTGTGTTTGAGTTTACTGCAACAGCGGTAAATCCACTCATTGCAGCTGTTTTGAGACCATTATCCAAATTTTCCCTTTCTTCATATCCAGGTTCTCCGAAAGAAGTACTTGGATCAAACCAGCCTTGAGATATGTGGAGGTTTTTTAAGGAAATCGTTTTGGCACCAGCTTCGGTAATTGTAGCAGCTATTTTTTTAATGATTCCTTTGTCAATGAGAACATCTCGTTTTTTACCGTGATGTTTGCTTGTCGGGTCAACAATTATGGCCGATTTTAAGAGTGTTTTCATTTATAGAATTTTAAAATAAGCATTTCAAGTAGCAGGAATAGCACTGCAAAAATAACAAACCATTTCCAAAAGGAGCGTACTAAGTTATCTTCGGCAATGGAATCGAATAAGGCTTCCACCGAATTATAAACATTAACACCCTCCCAAGCCTCTGGATCTGCATATTGCATAGAGCTTTCCGATCTTGGATAATTATAACTAATATTTTCAATAAAAGCAGTCTCTTTCTCAACCTTATAATTTCCAGAAATCGCAGGTTCCTCTATGGTTGTAATTATCACACTATTTGCTTTTGTTTGCTGTAAAGGGATAAAGCTGCGTATACTATCTCTTAGAGTTAAAATATCATCCTGAGTTAATTTTACAGGTATAGCATAACTGTTTTGAGTTCCAATATTGTAGTATAAATTTGGCAGTGGTAGACTTTGCTGCGCCATGTTAATTAGGGTTGGTACAATGAGCGGGGAGAAGGTGAAATTTGAATTTTCCTTCGATATCGAAGCAGTCATTAAAAAACTCTTCTCTTGTTGTACTAAAAAGGGTTTTCCATCCTCAAATTCCAGAACTTTAGTTGCATTGGTGCTAACTCCATAATATGAATTTACCTTTGGGTATTGAAAGTTTGAGACTTGCTTTTCAAAAACATTGCGATAGAGTGGGTGTGAAAAGTTGATTTTTGTAACCTTCTTTTCTTGTTGATATTTTTCGTTTAAATTTCCAATCTGAAGGCCATTCAATAAAGTATTATAGGAGGTTACTGTAGCATCTTCCGAAGGGATTATAAACAGACTTCCGCCATCATCATGAAAAGCTTTTAGTGAGTTTATTAATGAAATAGGTAGTGTTTTCACCTCATTAAGAATAATAAAGTTTTGAGAGGGAATGTCGTTGTAATTAAGATTAGCAAAGCTTTGTTGCGTATAGTCATAATCTGACTGATCAAAAAGGCGCTGTAAAAACCCAGCATCGCCCTCGTTGATACTCATTACTTTAATTTTCTCGGGTGTGTTTATGCTGAAAAATAAGGAGTTGTCGAAAAATAAATCTGTGTCTGCTATTCGAAGTTCCCCTTCAAACCCAGCGCCATTTTCAATAGTAAAAGAGAGTGTATTTCTATTGGATTCTGAGAAATCTACAGCTGTTTTTGCACTAAGGGATCCGTTGTTAAATAATGAAATAGGGATGCTTGGTGTTACTTCTCCTTGCGCCGACACAACCACATTCAATAAAGTTGTTGTCGAATTTTTAGACTGGATATATGCTGAATCGATGGAGATGTTATTTTTAGTAACTGGGGACAAAGCAACCGCATCAATAGTAATTTGATTGTTTATGGATGGGAATGTTCCATTTTGCTGAAAATCGGATATAATGACTAACCTTTTTTCTGCCGATTTACTTTTAGTAAAGAGGTGATTTGCTTTTAACAATACTTCATCCAAAGTTAATTGCTTATGTGTGTAATCTATAGAAAGGACTTCATTTTTGAAGTCAGTTTGAGAAACATTTTTATTAGTTTCAGTATTACTAAACCAGCTTATTTTATCAGATCCCTTGGCATTGTCATAGAGCTGTTGTAATGCTCTTTGCAATAGTGGGCCATTAGGACCTTTTGCCTGCATACTATGAGAGTTGTCCACATAGAGGATGGTTTCTTTTTCAGTGTTTAAAGCTGTTTTTGTAGCGCTAAAAGGTTGGGCGAAGGCTAAGATTATACAGGTTAGCGCCAACAAGCGGAGTAACAAAGTCAACCACTTTTTAAGTTGCGAACTTTTACGAGTTTGAACGGTTACCTTTTTAAGGAAAGCCACATTAGTAAAGTCTACTTTCTGAAATCGCCGAAGCTGAAAAATGTGTATGATAATAGGAATGAGAAGTAGAAAGAGAGCGTAAAGAAGTTCTGGGTGTTTAAACTGCATTCCTTTTTAAGTTGGGTCAAAGATATAAAATGGAATTTAAATATAGCCGTTCTTTTTTAGTGGGTTGTTAATTTTCCGCCAAAATTAATGTAAACAGCTGTGATTTGATATTAATGTTGGGATAGAATTAGAAATAAACCCGTATAAGTGCATGTGGAGTTAACCCTAGAGAAGTTTGGACAAATTCTTCGGCAGCGGCATCACTATTGATACGATAGTAATTATTTATATCATTTTCTTTGTCAAGTAAATTCCATACGGAAAACCCTAAATGAGCAGTCATACTGCCCAATTCAATTTCATATAGAGCAGAAGCATCTACTCTTAAATAGTCGTTTAGGTTGTCTGTATTTGTGGCATTATAATTAATGGTTTCATTTACAATTTCATTTCCTAAAACGGGTCTCGTAGTTGGTTTTCCAGTATGCCAATTTAGCCCAGCAGACACCTTCAATCTTCTATATTTATAGGTGCTTCCAAAAGTAATTGCTTGGGTAATATCTAGATTGCTAGGGAATTTTTTTTCAGGCAATCCTTCAAATTGATATTCATTATTCATATAAGAGTAGCTTAACCAAAGGTTGATATCTTTAAAGCGCTTTCGAATTAGAAAATCCACACCACTTACTTTATAGCTTCCATCAGTTTTAACGAACTCATATTGATTTAGAAACCCTTGACTTTGGGTAGTAATCCCATCAATATTTTTATAGTATCCTTCAGCACTTAGCAACCACCTTTTTCTATTGTAATTAATACTTATGGAGGCTTGTTTACTTTCAATCACGGGGATGTCTAGATCATTAGACAATTGCCATCTCCGCTTTTCAATACCCAGAAAGTCATTCTGAAAATTAATAACCTGAGAGGTGATTTGATGCTTGAATTCACCAGCAATTTCAAAACTAAAATAATTGGCAAACTTTTGATTAAAACTTAATCTTGGTTGGAACAAATGTTTATTAAACTTGTCCAAGTAGTTATAACGAAATCCAATATTGAGATTGGTACGAGCATCTCTTGATTTAAGATCCATTTGCGTAAAACCGCTATGGGTACGAACCACTTCAGATATAAGCGTTCTAATTAACGGCACATCAATATCGTCTAAGTTGGTAACTTCAGTTTCTATAAACTGATACCCCAAATGCCAGATCATTCGGTCATTTAAACGATAGCTTGACTTTAATCGAACTCCTGTTTCTGAAACGATATTTTCTTGTAAAAATCGTTGTGAGGCTAGTAGATTAGCATTGATAGCCCTAAGGGTGTAATCGGTTTCATAGATATGAAATGATGTTTGTAATTTATCATTCCAGTTACGCTGATAATAAATTCCTCCTGCAATACTATTCTGACTTACATTACTTTGTTTAGAGGTTTCTTCGGAATTGATAATTGTATTTTCATCGAAAACTAGCTGGTTGTCTATATTAATAAAGTTTACCCTAATTTTATCCTTTTCACTCAATCTATAATTCCAACGAAGGGAAGTATCATAAAAATCGAAATTTTGATTACTATTTAGAATTGATTCCATATTAGTTTGGACTTCAGTTCCTTGGGAAATTCGATTAAAATATGCTTCATAAGTTGGTGTAATTACAATATCACTAAGTGATTTTCTAGCTGCTATTTGGAGGGAAGATTTATTACCCAATGGAACATCTACAAAGCCGCTAGCATCAATAAAACTAGCTCCAATATTCCCTTTAAATTTTGAATTCACACTTTTATCGGTTGCCATCGAAATAGTGCCTGATACTCCGCCTGAATAGTCAACACTTGTTCCATTCTTTTTTAGAGAGACCTTTTGCGTAATTTGAGGGTTAAATACTGATATAAGGCCAAAAAAGTGACCAGATTGATACATTTTGATGTCGTCCCAAAGAATTAAGTTCTGGTCATGACTACCACCGCGAATGTTGATGTTGGAAACGGTTTCATTAATGCTTTGTACACCAGGAAAGGCTTGAACTGCCTGTAAAACATCTGTCTCAATAAGCCCTGGCAACAGGTTAAATTTTTTGAAATCAATTTCCAAATCGCCAGTGTTTAATTTACTTATGCCTTCCACAAGGTAATTGGGCAGAATAATCTGAGATAAACTTTCTTGCTGGGCAGTCAAATAAATAGGAGCACAGTTGTTTCTATTAAAATATTGAATAGACCTATTAATAGTCCGATAACCTAAGAACCGAATGGCAATTGATTCAGTTTCATTAGTCACTTCCAATTCGAAATAACCGCTGCTATCACTAACGGAACTGTTGTTTCTCCCTTGTATAGTTGCAGAAATCAGTGGTTCTTGTGTGTTTATGTCTTTTAAATAGCCACATAGAATGCGGTCATTTTTTCGTAGAATAGTGATGATGTAATCATCCAAAATACGAATAATAAGACTCGTTTCTTCTCTTAGATATGAGAGACTTTCTTGCAATGATAAGTTTGGGGGTGGGGGAGTAATGAAAGTAGCTTCTATAGTTTCCTCCAAATAATTGAATTTATAGCCAAAACGTCCTTGCAAATCGACTAATACCTCTTTTATAGGAACTTCCGAACCCACATCTTGGGCAAAGAGGGATTGACTGCTAAGTTGCAGAAGTATAATGAAATAAAATAGCTGTTTAACGCCCACTAGATTGAAGTCTCACTTTATTTGATGAATCCATTATATAAGTTAACTCTAGAGGTTCGGTGATCGATTTTAGGGCATTATCGAGATTATTATGCACAAAGCCTCCAGAAAAAATACGAGTTGCATTCTTGATATCGTAAGTAACGGATATATTGTATTGCCTTTCCAATTCAGCAATTACTTCACCAAAAGGAACCGATCTAAAGTCACTCACATCCTTAGTCCATTGGGGAAGTTGATATGAAGTTGTACTGAACGTTATACTATTTCCATACAATCGAAATGTATCACCTGCTAAAAGTTCTTTGGTAGTGTTATTTGTTTCAACTTTTACAATTCCTTCATAACACTTTACTTCAAAGTAGTTGTCGCGCTGCTTGACGTTAAATTGAGTTCCAACAACTGTAACCGTTCCATTTTCAGTCACTACATCAAAAACTTCACCTTTTGCAACCTTAAAAAAGGCTTCTCCATTCAAGTGTACTTCTCTGTTTTTATTCCAGTTATTTTTATGATAGCTTATTTCGGTAAAGGCGTTTAGAGTGACCAATGATTCATCGGGAAGCTCAATGGTTGTTTTTTGTGAAGCCAAAGTTTGAATATGTGTTAGGTTATTGAAAAAGAATAGAAAATAAACCCCAAGACCCATAACAAATACAGCTGCTAAACGCATTAGCGGTCGCATCCAGTTTAATTTTCGTACAGGAACTCTATCCAAATTACGAGACTCCAGTTTTTCAAAACCTTCAGTTTTAGAAAAATGAGAAGCTTTAAAATACTTCGCATTCTCAATTATATCTGTATGTAATGTATGGTCTTCCAATAACTCAAAGGCTTTTAATTCGTCCTCGGTTAAATTATTGGTTAGCCATTTTTTAATTAAGTATTCTTTTTCCATACTGTTGCTACTTATCTATAGAACAACCTAGGATATAAAACTCCCGACTATTTTATTTTAAATCCTTTAAGCTCTTTTTTAACTTGTCAAAAGCACTGTAAATTCGGTATTCCACTACCTTTTGAGTAACACCTAGCATTTCTGCAATTTCACTGTGTTTTTTGCCTTCAATCTTACTTAGTGAGAAGGCCACTCTTTGTTCTTCGGTTAAATTACTTAGTGCTTTCTGATATTGCTGAAGAAATTGTTCTTTCTCTAAAAGAAACTCGGGGTTTTCATTGGTATATTCTGTTGGTTTTACTTTTTGATGCTGAAGCACCACCTTTTGATGCTTAATTTCGTTAAGTGTCAAATTATTAGCCACGGTAAATAAAAAGGACTTAGCAGAACTTATCGTTACTTTTTTACAATGCTCCCATAATTTAATAAAGGCATCCTGAGTTTTATCACTTGGATTGAATTGTACCCCATATTTATAATAAAGAAAGTTGTGTACATCCTCAGAATGTTTCTCATAGATATGAGAGAAAACCTTTTTATCACAAATATTAGTATGTAAATCCTTTGGCAATGTTACGGGAGTTTAAAGAGGATTAAAGTTAGACATAAAATAATTAAAAAAAATTCAGGAGTTTTTTAGTTTGGGTTGTTTTATTAGCAAAGAAGAAAAATTTAACCCTAAAATTACCGCCATGAAACCTATTCTAAAAAACCTTGGACTACTTATAATTTTCTCCTTACTACTTTTTTCTTGTAGAACCGAGGATATGGAAATTGTTGAAGCTCCACCAGAAGATACTTTTGGTGTTAATTCTACGATAGCCAACCTATTAAAGCGCACAGCAACGAACGATGGATCCTACGATAATATTATTGATGGCGCTAGTTGCTTTAATATTCAACTTCCAGTTACTGTAATTGCAAACGGTATTGAAGTGGTTATCGAAAATGAAGACGATATCGATATTATTGAAGATATTTTCGATGAGTTTTCCGATGATACGGATACTTTGGAAATCATATTTCCTATTACCATAATATTGGATGATTATACTCGGGTGGTGGTCAATAGCCAGGTCGAATTAAATGCCTTAGCTGCTCAATGTCCTGATGAAAACAGTGGTGATGATGATATTGAATGTATTGACATTCAGTACCCAATAACGGCTTCCATCTTCAATCAGAATAATGAATTGATAGATACAGTAGTCATTAATAGTGATGAAGAACTACTTGATTTCCTAGATGATATTGATGAAGGAACCATTGTTACTTTCGACTTCCCGTTTACGGTGATTCTCTGGGATGGAACGACAATTGAAATAAATAATTTTGTAGAACTTCAAAGTGTCATAGAAAGTGCCATCGACCAGTGTGATGAAGATGATAATAATGACCACAATGATGATGACTGTAACAATTGTACCACTCAGCAACTTGATGATATTTTGACGGGTTGCAATGACTGGATGGTCGATAAGTTAGAACGAAATGACAATGATTTGGAGGATACTTATGTTGGTTATCTATTTAATTTTGAAACCAATGGTACTTTGTCTGTTGATAATGGAAGTGAATCTTTCAGTGGAACTTGGGAAAGCTCTGGTGAAGGAAACAATATCACAGTAACTATCAACATTCCAAACTTACCTGATTTTAACGACTCTTGGAATCTACATGAAATTGAACAACAAG
This sequence comes from Flavobacteriaceae bacterium, assembly GCA_016763715.1. The sequence continues at coordinate 572 of JAESTG010000068.1, read as the reverse complement.
CAGGAGAATCACAGGTTGATCTTAGAATTGGTGATGATAGATTACGTTTTGAAAGTGATTGTACCTCAGGAGGAGGAGTCGATGATACTGAATTGGTCGCAGCATTAGCCAATGGAGATTGGTACATCACTTATTTCTTTGATGATACAGACGAAACTGCCGACTTCGCTGACTATGTTTTTAACTATGCGACCAATGGAACTGCTACGGCAACTGATTCAGATGGAACTACCGATGGGAGTTGGTTTACGTCATTGGGAGATGAGACTGAGCTAGAGTTGAATATTAATTTCGGTGTAATTGATCCTTTAGATGAGCTAGCCGAAGATTGGGATGTATTGGAAGTTACTAATGAAATTATTCGCCTAAAAGATCGCAGTGGCGATGGTTCAACCGATTTCTTAACTTTTGAAAGAGATCCTTTTACTGGAGGTGGGGGAACTACCGATCTCGAAAACTTTTTAACCGATGGTACTTGGCTTGTATTTAGCTATGTTGATGATGGAGATGATGAAACAGGAGATTATGTAGGTTACGATGTCACTTTTAATACCAATGGTACTATTGTAGCT
>JAESTG010000067.1 GCA_016763715.1 Flavobacteriaceae bacterium | reverse complement strand
CAATTGGGCACCATAACATACCTCTTCCCAGGTCAGTATTAATCTATTAATTTGGCTAAATTCTCAATAATGTTTTGTGATTTATCTTTATAGTACCATATCTGCAAATCCTTTTTAAACTCGGGAGTGAGCATTCCATGTTCGGCCTTATAATCATTCACCAAACCTGTAGCTATAGAAGGTCTTGGACCCCAATCAGCGATTACTACCTGAGTATCATTATCCAAAATGATAAGCTTTGGAATGGATCTGGAACCATTGGTTAGAAAAGTATCCATCAGCTCAAGGTTATCGTCACGAAGCACAACTTTAAAATCGATATCGGGAGCTAGGTTTGCCAATAAATTCATAGCTGGCATCGATTGGGCTGCATCGCCACACCAACTTTCTGTGAGCACCACCCAAGTTTGATTTCCTTTAAAACTCTTGAACTTTTCTTGTATTTCTTCTGAAACCTTTACCGTCTTATCCAATCGCTTCATTCTCGCATGACTAAGTACCGTATAATTGGTAAGGGTTTCTGATTGTGCAGGACCTGTGCTAGTTTTATTTTGAGCATGATTTGCCACTAAATTTCTATAATCAGCATATGAAACAGAATTCTTTAAGCTTTGTGCTAGTAATTCCGTTTTACTTTCATTCTCTGTTTTTAACATATTTTCCATGACTTATGAGTCGTAAATTTATTGAAATCTTACTAACTTCACTTCGAATGGTTTTCCGATTGGAAGGAGCATTCAGAATAAATAAAAATTCTTATGAAAAAACGATGTGCATGGTGCGGTGAAGACCCTCTATATGTTGCCTACCACGACGAAGAATGGGGTGTTCCAGTTCGAGATGATGACCGATTGTTCGAATTTCTAATATTAGAGACATTTCAAGCTGGGTTAAGTTGGATTACTGTTTTGAGAAAGCGAGAAAACTTCAGAAAAGCTTTTGATAATTTTGAGTACAAAAAGATTGCCAACTATTCTCAGAAGAAAATTGATTCGCTCTTACAAGATGCAGGAATTATAAGAAATAAATTAAAAATACATGCCACCATAAGTAATGCAATTGCATTTATGGAGGTACAAAAAGAGTTTGGTAGTTTCAGCAACTATATTTGGGGGTTTGTAGATGGAAAACCAATTAAGAACATCTGCAAGAACCTCAAAGATATTCCTGCCAACACATATTTAAGTGACAAGCTAAGCAAGGATCTTAAAAAGAGAGGATTCAAATTTGTGGGAACGACAGTGGTTTATGCACTCATGCAAGCCACCGGCATGGTGAATGACCACGTAACCGATTGTTTTAGATACAACGAAGTTTAACTAATTGGTTCCTGAGACAGCCAAGTATGGGTTTTTATCCCAGTTAATATTCAACGCCTTCAAGGTTTGTTTGTAACGAAACAACAACATTTTATCGGTTGCTTTCTCTTCGTCTTCAAACACCTTTTCATACCACTTTTTGGCATTTTTATAGTTGTTTTGAAAATAGTATTGGTTAGCTAATTTCAGATAAATAGTCGGTGTGCCATAGCCTCCTTTCACCACCTGTTCATAGACCTTGGCAACATCAATATCTCTATTGACATCTGTCTGTGCAGTAGCAGTGAATAGTGTAAAAAAACAGGCGATAAGCATAAGAGGGGCAATTCTTTTCATATCTAATATTTGGGGTATTATAAGGCTAAAGTGCTGATATTCTGTTTAAGAAACAAAAATAATCGGTAAACGGCATCTTTTTTTAACAAATCTTCCAAAATAATGCCATACCCCAACACAGGTTACTCCAAATATTCCAAGAATTGCTTCCTAGAAATCTCTTCAGCACCCAAACTTTCAAGGTGCGGATTATAAACTTGACAATCTATCATCAGATAGCCCTTAGACTTCAAATTTTCCGTCAAATAATACAGGGCAACTTTGGACGCATTGCTTACTTTACTATACATGCTCTCACCGCAAAAAACCTTTTGCTCTGGCAAATCAATCCCGTACAAACCTCCTACCAATTTCTCATGCTCCCAAACTTCAATTGAATGTGCATGCCCCAATTTGTTCAAATTTTGATACGCAACTAACATTTCGTCTGTAATCCAAGTACCTGCCTGTCCATCTCGCTTCATAAGCGCGCAATTTTGGATTACTTCTGAAAAAGCCTCATTCTCAGTAACATTAAACCTCTGCTGATTGATAAGCCTACATAAGCTTTTTGAAACTTTTAATTTATCAGGAAATAAAACCATTCTTTGTTGAGGACTCCACCAAAGAATAGGGTCTCCATCGTTAGACCATGGAAATATTCCGGACCGATACGCAAGAAGAAGGCGCTCAGTACTTAAATCACCCCCTACTGCCAAGAGACCGTCTTGACCAGCTTCAGACACATCAGGGAACCAAAGTTCTTTTGAAAGATAAATCATAATTTTTCAGTCATTTGCAATGTTACAATTTCATTTCATATTTGAAATTAAATCAGCAGCAATCCAACTATAAACACCACGGTACCTAATAACATTAACAATAGCGTATATGGCAATATTTCTTTAGCTTTCAACTTGGTTATCCCAAGCAACGGGAGTGCCCAAAAGGGTTGCAACATATTTGTTATTTGGTCTCCATAAGCTAGAGCCATTATAGCCTTCGGAAGAGAAACACCCAATTTCAATGCTGACTCCACCACAATGGGTCCTTGAATAGCCCATTGTCCACCTCCGCTCGGTACAAAAATATTGACCAATCCTGCGCTAAAAAAAGTATAAATAGGAAGTGTGGTTTCGTTAGCAATAGAAACAAAGAAATCGGAAATCTGGCCTACCATTCCACTTTCACTCATAATCCCCATAATTCCAAAATACAAAGGAAATTGTATTAAAATACCTGAAGCTCCTTTAATGGCTTCTTCAACTGCTTTGAGGAAATTCGAAAAGTTACCATGCAAAATTAACGCAAGCCCTAACATCAAAAAATTGAGCATATTGGGAGTTATAATGAGTTGGGTAAGATTGTCAAAATATTGATAAAAGAAGGCGATTAATACAATGACGCCAAATCCAATTCCGAAGAAATTTGAATGATCAATACGCTCAGCCCCCACAATATTTTCCTTTTCGGAAACAGGGTTTTTATAAATAGGTAAATAAGTTGCTTTGGCAGGCACTCTCTTAGCAAGAAAAGCTAAAAAAGCAGGAATAAGAATCAATAATACTGCGAAGATGGTAAGATTGAAACCACTAAAAACCGTTTCAGAATAAGGGATTAAATCTGGGATTTGTGATTGAATGCTCGTATCGCTCATTTTGCCTACAAAACTCAATAAATGTCCACTTTCACTCACTTTAGAAGGAGCCGAACCGCTTATCCCACCATGCCAAATCATTAAACCCACATAGCCAGAAGCTCCCACTAAAGGATAGTTTATTGTAAATCCTCTTTCTTGAGCTGCTTCAGCAACTTTGCGTGCAAGTATAGCTCCAAATATTAATCCAAGCCCCCAATTGAAAAAGGAGACCAACATTGTAGCTACACTCACTAAAATAACAGCATTTCGCGTGTTTGTTGTATAACGTGTCAACCCTTGAATAAGATAATTCATGGGTTTGCTGAGTACCAAAATATGTCCCAACACAAGGATTAACATCATTTGGTAGGCAAAAACGAGTAACCCTTTGCTCCACACCCCATTTTCCCAAAAGGAAAGAATTGCTAAAAAGTGATTCTCTTCGGTGGGTGCTTTGGTAAAAAACAAAGCCAAAAGCATGGTCACTACTGTCAAAATTATGGCGATTGCAAATGGCGAAGGCAGAAACCGTTTGAATAACGTTTCGATGGATTGGGTAATGTTCATTCAGTAAAAGTAGAAAAAGCCTAAAACTTATACTACAGAACTGCAGCTAAGGTTTAGGCTCTTTGTTAATTGATGTCGTATTGACCCTCAATTTTAGTTGGCGCAAAGCATCATTCAAGTTTCCTTAAAATGGTAAATCGTCGTGATCTTCTTCTTTGAAATCGGTTGCAGGCTCGAAAGCATCTGCTGGTGGCATTGGAGGCATATCTCCTCCTGTAGCTGCCGTATCTATATTCTCAACACGCCATCCTTGGATAGAATTAAAATATTTGGTTTCCCCTTGTGGATTCACCCATTCGCGACCTCGTAAGTTGATACTCACTTTTACGTTTTGCCCAACTTGATAGTTGTTTAACAAATCTGTTTTGTCTTGCACAAGCTCAATCATTATATGTTGTGGATATTGTTCTTCCGTAGTAACAACCAATTCTCTTTTTCTGAAACCATTTGTACCATACGTTTTGGTTTCGTCAATCATTTTTATTTTTCCTTGTACTTCCATTATAGTATTACTTATTAGTGATGATTTCCAGAATGAAATCTATTATATATTCCTATTAATTTATTTTGAATAATTTGTTGCCAATAATAATTTCAGGGCTTCATCTGCTCTTCCACTGGTTAACAACTCTTGCGCTTTTTGGTGAGCCTCTTCTTCATTAAGTGTCGAATTGAAACCTGAAGAATTTCTAAAATCTAATACTTCTTCTTCAGAAGGCAACCTCTCTATATTTCCTAATTTCCCTAAATCATTTCCTGTCAAAATTGCACTCAACCTAATAGCATCTGGCAGCGCATTCACTCCCATCCCCTTAGTTCGAAGCGGTTTCTCCACTTCAAAAAGTCCAGATTTGGCCCTACTGTACCAATTCCCTCCCAAACGTGAAACTGTGTCAATTTTAACTGGATCAATTTTTCCATCGACATCCAAAATAGACTCATCGATATGTAGTTGCACTACTTCAGCGATTACCAAATTTCCAGCACCGCCTTCACTACCTAATGCAATCACATCATTTACTTTGCATTCAAATTGTACAGGAGCTTCGGCAACTCTTGGTGGAGTCACTTTTTCAGATGGAATTTCAGTAAATCCTGCTTTGACAAACTCGTTCACACCTTTATCATATTCGGTAGAAGATAAACTCATTTGCTGAACCATCGCATGACTCACAATGTTGATAACCACCTCCCTTGTTTCCAATACATTTTCCAAAGTATGCTTGGTTGTATTATCTCGAACACGACGCGCAGGAGAGAAAATCATGATAGGCGGATTGGCACTAAATACGTTAAAAAAACTGTAAGGCGATAAATTCACATTACCTTCGGCATCCACAGTACTAGCAAAACAGATAGGGCGGGGAGCCACAGCACCTAATAAATATCCGTGCAGTTGAGCCGTAGAAATTTCTTTTGGGTTAATACTTAACATCCCTACAAAGGTACCCATTCGCTATGGCTTGTAAAAATTTGGTTATACAATAATATTAACATATTTCCATTATATTAGAACGGAAAAAGCACCACTACATGCCAAGCAAATCTACCCTCACACGTTGGTTTTTTATATTCGTATCCTTAGGGATTATAAGCCTCATTTTGTGGAATACATTTAAATTTTTCAATGAATTAAAGGATGGAGAACGTGAAAAAATGACCCTCTGGGCTTCTGCACAGGAACAATTATTTAAAGACATTGATCTAGCACAGGACACTGACAATGGTTTACTACTGGAAATTCTACAAAGCAATACTACAACACCTATGTTTGTAGTAAATGAACTAGGGAAAGTCTCATCCATAAACAATATGGATACCATAATTAAAAATGATACTATAAAATTACAACGACTCATTCAGCAATACAAAACGGAATACAACCCTCTCGAGTTGTCATATAAGGATCCAAAAACCAAGAGTGACGTAATGTTAGGGACGTTATATTATGGAAATTCTCCGCTTCTGAATAAACTCAAATATTATCCTGCCACGCTTATTTTAATTATTATATTATTCTTCCTAGCCATCTATTTGTTTTACCAGACGGCTCGAGCCTCTGAGCAAAACAAATTATGGGCTGGAATGGCAAAAGAGACAGCACACCAAATTGGCACACCGCTTTCATCTTTGGTAGGATGGAATGAAATTTTAAAAACCGAAAATGTAAATAAAGAATATATTAAGGAAATGGAAAAAGACGTTGAACGTCTTGAAACCATAACGGAAAGATTTTCCAAGATAGGGTCGATTCCTAAGCTCGAAAAATTAGACATTGTTGAGGAAACCAAAACCTCATATGAATATCTTAAAAGCCGAACCTCAAAACTTATCGATTTTGAACTCGTTGTTCCACGGGCACCACTTTACGTAAACCTCAACACACAGTTGTACAGTTGGACCATAGAAAATCTAGTTAAAAACGGCATCGACGCCATGAAAGGGCAAGGAAAGATTACCATCGAAATTATTGCAACGGCAAAAAAAGCCCTTATACGGATTAGTGATACTGGGAAAGGCATCCCAAAACGGGATTATAATAAAATTTTTAAACCTGGGTTCACCTCAAAAAAGCGAGGCTGGGGGCTAGGACTCTCCTTAGCCAAACGAATTATAAACGGCTATCACAATGGAAAAATTTACGTATTGAAAAGTGCCAAAGATGTTGGAACTACTTTTGAAATTGCCATTTCACTTAAACGCTAATTATGAAGAAAACCATTCACCAACTTAATGAGGCAAAAGTGAACAATAATTGTCCTGAATGTTATTCTACAGAAGGATTAAAGTTTACTTTTTTCCAAGAAGAAATGGAAAATAAGCTTTACAGCAAAGCAAATGGTGAAGTAACTGGAACACTACAATGCGAAAATTGCAACCAAATTATCTATCCTGTTAAATGGACCGAAGATATTGAACAGGTTTTTAATTACCACAAAAAAGTAGCCAAACCAAAAAGCACAGGAGTTAAGCTAAAACCATTGGCATACATCCTTCTTGTTGTTGATGCCTTACTAATAGGTTGGGTTATTTATTACTTAAAAGGAGTTTTGTAAAAACGATTATTTTTTAATTATCTTTTGAGTGAATACACCTCCGTCTGTTTCCAATTGTATAAAAAACAACCCTGTTGGAAAACTAGAAACATCTAATTGATAAAAACCCCTCTCCTTTTGAAGCACCAATTTACCTAAAGTGTCATACACAAATAAAGCAGTAATAGAAGAGTTACTGACATCAATGGTTAAAATATCTGTTACGGGGTTTGGGTATATGTTTATGCTTCCTATTGCAGCATCCTCTATACCTAAATTACAATTGTCTGTAATAATGGGGTTATTTTCTATAATCCAACCGTTATAAGGCGACACAACTCCTTCTACAACTGCCTCCGGATCATCTACCTGTAGACATTGTAAGCTAGGGTTGTCTTCTAAGCGTAAAAAAATTAGGCTTTGGTTATTGCCATTTTTTAAATTTATGTTCACAAGGTCATACATACCTATCAATTCAAAGAAAGTAATGTTTGGATTGTTGGAGACATCTATTTCAGTAATAAAATCACTAAAAACTGCAAGCAAATTCAATTGGGTATTTTGACTTAAATCTAAACTAGAAACAGTACTGGTAAACATGCAACTTTGACATTTAAATGATAAAATTAATGTCGTTAAGTTTATATTTTGAGTAACATCTAAACTTTCTAAAGTAACCTCCTCTAGAAATAAAACTCTTAATTCAATATTCTGGGAAAGGTCAATTTCAGTAATTTCCATTTGACCAATCTCCAAAATTTCTAGATTTTCGAAATCCTCAATTCCTGTTAAATCGGTAATGGAAAGCCCAAATAAATCTAACTCGATCTCGTCTGCAATATCACTGGTCAATACCTGCCCATTGATAATTCCATCGGTATCTATTCCTAAACTAATTAGTTTCTGCTCAAAAGCAGCATCGGGAATCAAGGTAATTTGTCCAATCACCATTCCCGAAAGGCTTAGCAAAATGATAAGTGCAAAAGTGTGCTTCATCTTCTAATAATTTTAATCAAATTTAATAATAACCAACTATAAATCAAAATTTTAACTACTCCTTAATTATCTTATGAGTGAAAACACCTCTGTCTGTTTCTAATTGTAGAAAAAACAACCCTGTTGGCAAACTAGAAACATCTAATTGATAAAAACCCCTCCCTTTTTGAAGTACCAATTTACCTAAAGAATCATACACATATAAAGCAGTAATAGAAGAGTTACTGACATCAATCGTTAAAATATCTGTTACTGGGTTTGGGTATATGTTTATGCTTCCAATTGCAGCATCCTCGATGCCTAAATTACAATCGTCTGTAATAATGGGATTGTTCTCTATAATCCAATCGTCATAAGGCGGCACAACACCTTCTATTACCCCTTGCGGGTCATCTACCTGCACACATTGTAAATTAGGATTATCTTTTATACGTAAAAAATCCAGATTTTGGTTATTGCCACTTTTTAAATTTACGTTCACAAGGTCATCCATACGGATCAACTCAAACAAAGTAATATTTGGATTGTTGGAGACATCTATTTCAGTAATAAAGTCACTAGAAATCACAAACAAATCTAATTGGGTATTCTGACTTAAATCCAAACTAGAAACCGTACTGCCAAACGGGCAACTTTCACATTTAAGTACTAACAGTAAAGATACAAGGTTTACATTCTGAGAAATATCAAGTCCTTCCAAATCTACATTTTGGATATTCAAAAATCTTAAATTGAGGTTTTGGGAAAGGTCAATTTCAGTAATTTCCATTTGATCAATATCCAAATCCTCTAGGCTTGCAAAGTCTTCAATTCCCGTTAAATCGGTAATGGAAAGATCAAATAGACCCAAGTCTGTCTCGTCTTCAATATCGCTGGTCAATACCTGCCCATTAACAATTCCATCGGTATCTATTCCTAAACTAATTAGCTTCTGCTCAAAAGCAGCATCTGGAATCAAGGTAATCTGCCCAATCATTATTCCTGAAAGGCTTAGTAAAACGATAAGTGAAAAAGTGGCCTTCATCTTCTAACGGTTTAATCAAATTTAACAATAACTTATTATAAATCAAAACCTTAAACAACCTCTTATTCATTGTTCTCTTTAATGATAACGGTTTCTTGAGTAGCACCATCGTTATAGTTTTTCTCTATTTTATACAGTCCATTTTGCAAATCGTTAATCAAATTAGGGTTATTAATGGCTGTAGAGTCTTGTGGGGTGATAGTCACATTTGCATTGAACACCCCGTCATTAAATTTAGTAACGCTACCGCCAATAGGAGCCTGATTATAATTATCGTAGCATTTTCTAGTTTGCCCTGTGTCTAGTTGGTCAATGAGTATGGCTGTATGATTGGGATGGGTCATATTATTATATTGGGTGTCATACTTGCTGAAACCACTTATAAGAGTATGCAGGTTCTGAAAGCTTAAATCGTCATAAGCAGTGGGTTGACTACAATTGGAATTGTCATTCGTTGAGCACCTACATTCAATAAACGAATAATCAAAACCTGGTTGAAAAAGAGGTTTGGACGATTCGGGAAGTGCAGGACCAGCAAGATAATATTCCCCCTTGTACGGTTCGTAGAGAGATGCAATAGTAGTTTGTGCTTCAGCAAAGTTTCCCAATTCATCATAACAATTGCTTCCCGTATCCTAATTTTTTGCCCTACCGTAAAGCTGTCCCGACATTCACCATGCCGATACCCCATAAAACTTCGTATATCCTTTTCAAAAATTTCATAAGAAGTCCCAACGCAGTCTGTTTTATCGTCAGTATATAAGCAGTCTTCAGCGCTATAGTTTATACTACATGCAGCAGTATCCACCACTCGATCTCCATGGGTGGTTGCATTATAATCTATATCGGTCTCATCACGTGTTACCCGTTCACAAAGACCATTACTGTTATTGTAGAATCTGAATGTATGGATTAAATCAAAACAATGGCCAATCTCATGTGCCATGATAAAATTATCCGTCAATCTCTCAGCCTTAACAGCCACTACAGTTTTATTATAATCCTGAGCAACACCTTCACAATTTAGACAATCTGAAGGAACAAAAATGTTAAAGGAATTTTCTTCTATATAGCCATTTGTTTCTGCAAAATTAATTAGAGAGTAAAGATCTATCCAATGTTCAAAAATGTAATAATCCGTCGAATTAAAATGGTCATACCCTTTTAATTTAAAAAAAACATTAAACTCGTTATACGCTATGTTTAAATTAGCGATTGTTTCTAGAACCTCATCTTCAGACAATGGATGGTCACTTGTCCCATCATCTCTGTTAATCCCCCAAAAATAGATATTGTATACCAGTGGCTCTAAATTTTCAAGCAATGCAGGGTCTATGGAATAGCTGTACACTCCTGGCGGGTCAGGAGGTGTAACTGTAGTGTCAAAGCCCCCGCAAGTGGAGTCTTCGGTCTGTGAAAATAGACTATAACTTAAAAAGATTAAAAACAAGGTTGCAGCTTTTAATTTCATAAAAGATGAATTTAAATGGTTAGTAAAAAATGAAATTTAGTGCTAAAGATTTACTAGGGAGAAATACGAATGTACAAAAATATTAATAATTAAAAAGAACCGTTTGCCCTTACTAAATAAATTTTCTTCTATATAGCCATTTGTTTCTGCAAAATTAATTAGAGGGTAAAGATCTATCCACTGATCAAAAATGTAATAATCAGGCGAATTAAAATGGCCATACCCTTTTAATTTAAAAAAGATATGAAACGATACTGTGTATAAAACGTAGTGTGTAAAAAGACACTACGTTTTAAGTTTAGCACAGCGGCTAATTTTATATTTTGCTTTTATCTTTAAAAACTTGACGAAACTTTGAAAGCATAAACTGACCTTTAGTTTAGCTCTTGTTAACTATGTTTTAAACATTCTCAGCAATGGTTAAAGGGTTTTGACTCTTGTAGATCGCATTATTTAAAGGGGACGTTTCCATGTCTTTAGGCACTTGAATACCTTTTTCAAGATTTTCAATTAGAAAATGTAGAATAGGTTTAATCTGTTTGGCGTAAATTTCTACATTTGCTAGCCTATCCTCATTGTCTCCAAAAGATGGCCATGAATATGAACTGACAGTTGTTCTTATTTGTCGGTTCGTTAGTTGATATTCTTTAGGCACATAACCCTCATCATGAAAGGCATTATGATCCTTTTTAAAAATAGGCATTTTATATTCAGCATCTTTTCCCGTAGGAATTCCCTGTATCCCCTTTACAACATGAATATCGCCCGAAAGATCATATTTATCGGCTGATATATCACAAATCACAGCATCTGGCCTCAATATCTCTAATTGTTCTTTGTCTATTATATGGAGGTGATTTTTCCCATCAGGACGATATGTCGCATCAATCAAGAGATCTGCATTAGGTAAGGCATATTTATTCATAAAACTTTTATCACCAGTCTCCCTAAAACCTAAGGCAACGACCTCTATTTGACAATTACCTCTCTCAACAAGTTCTTGTCGCAAGCCCGTATAACGAAAGTTGGCTAACGCATTAATTGCATTCGATCCAACTTTTCCTGTTCCCATTACATAAGCTTTAATATGAGGACGAAATTTTGAATGCCATTTTTCATCTCCCCAAGATTCTTTTAGAGCAATAATTCCAGCTTTAATTGCATT